>JAAYEB010000145.1 GCA_012728995.1 Fibrobacter sp.
AAAAATTAAATTATTCCGGGCTTTCGCGCCCGGACGACGAGGTACTTTGTCACTGCCGTTCCTTAAAGGTAGAGTATTCCAGTGTAGGAATACTGTTTCTATTATGTCTTTTGCCTTTTGCTCCAGGGCAAAAAAGTACCCAAAATGCCCTGGGAGCGGCCATGTTTCGCATACCACCTGCAAAAAAAACAATAAGTAAAGTTTTTAGTGATTTAAAAAGAAAGCGTCTTTTAAACTCGCCCGCTCATAAAACATTTTTTCTCCTCGCTCAATAAGTAAATGAATATAGCGGGACTCGAACAGTAAAAGCTGCTTTTCTTTTGTGCAGGTGCTGCTCAACATAACGGCCGCGGAGAACCTTTGTTTTCTTAATCCACTGAAGTGGATAAAATATGAGATTAATGTGTTACGCTTGCGTGAGTACGTCAGAATGCTGACACATTGCTGCCTTCGAAAAATAGTATTACTCTTTGTTCCATCATTCACCATTCATAATTCAGAAACAGGTTTACACATGCCCCCCCCCAACGCTTCGATTAATGGGGAGTAAACCCTTTAAGGAAAACAAAAATTGTTTTAACGTAGGGGTATGAACCCTCTAAGGTAGGCAAAAATCGTTTTAAGGTAGTGGTATGAACCCTCTAAGGTAGGCAAAAATCGTTTTAAGGTAGTGGTATGAACCCTCTGAGGTAGACAAAAATCGTTTTAAGGTAGGGGTATGAACCCTCTGAGGTAGAAAAAATTCGTTTTAACGTAAGGATTAAAGCCTCCAACGTATAGGTATAAACCCTCTGACGTAAGTTATAAACCCTTTAACGTAGAAAAACGGATTTTAAATCGTTTTGAGATTAACAATAAAAAAAATTGTTGAAGTAAGGATATGGTAAAAAGGACCTCTCCCTCCAAATCTTCCTCTCCCGCGAGGCGAGGGAGACTCGAATACAGAATGTTAAACAATTCATTATGTAAAAAGAAAGAAATGCTCGGAGAAGTGGGACTGGCGTATTGTTCCTTTCCCTTTGAATTCACTACTAGTTTTACTCCCATTACTATCCTGCTGGCCCTCGTCTCCTTGCGGGAGAAGGGGGACTGGGGGAAGAGGTCTTCAGAACTATACAAAGCTTTACACACGCCCCCCAAACAGGAGTTTCAGAGCTGCAACAAACTACCGCGGGGGTCGTGTGCGCTCGGCGAACATGATGATCTTTATTCTTAAAAAATATCTTAACATCTATAAGTTTGCAGGTGCTGTTCAACATAATGGTCGCGGAATGTCTTTATTCTTAATCCACTAAAGTGGATACAGTATGTAATTTGAACTCTTAGGATAATGACTATTAAAATGCGATTGCTGTAAAACCAGACCAGATATGGTCGAGCCTTCAAAAAATTGTGGAGTTGAATGATTTTGGTTAAAAGAGTAAAAAAACAGTCCGTCACCAATCCCTGAAATTTTCCCGGAGATTGTATGAAAGAGAAAAAAATCAGGGAATCTTATCACTGATTCTTACATTGGGGCTTTTCTGCAAAGCGTTAACAAAATAGATGAGGTTTTCGAGTTCAAGTTCCAGGTTAACATTATTAATTATACAGCTTTCAGATGCCTTTAATTGAATTGGCGCAAAATTCAGTACACCGCAGATGCCCGCTTTAATCATGACATCAAGTATGTGTTGGGCAGCTATGTCAGGAACGCTGATTATGCCAATTTTAGTTTTGTTGATCATTACATATTGTTCAAGATCTTCAAGAGGAAGAACTGGAACCGGCAAACGGGAGTTGTGCTTGGCCGGATCAATATCAAAAGCAGCAACAATTTTTATACCCTCTTTTTCAAAGTTCTTGTATTTAATTAAAGCACTACCAAGATTTCCGGCCCCGGCCATAATAACCTTTTGAAGCTCATTTTTGCCAAGAATATCGTTCAGTTTTTCTATAAGGGAGTCAATCTTGTATCCCCCCCTTTTATTGCCACTTATTCCGAAAAGAGAGAAATCTTTTCGTACTTGAGCACTGGTAACTCCAACAGCATCAGCAAGGTAATCGGAAAATATTTTGAAAAAACCTAATGATTTGAAACGGTATAAAGCATTTTTATATCGTGATAAACGCAGTATGCAATTTTTATTGGTGACCATTTGTACTCCTGTTCACAATATTTGAACACAAAAAAGTATTAAATCATAAAATACGAACAAAACCGGGATGCAGTCAATTTTAACATGTATAAAATCACATAAACTGGCAAACAAATGCAAATTATATAAAAATAGTTTAAGGAAAGAGAAAAAACATCGTAATTGAACCAATTAGGCAAACCAGTTTCACAATAAAAAGATATTTAATGTTAATATAATCACAAAACTATCTTGCATATAGATTTATCTGCTAGTATATTTGTATGCTTAAGTAAATGGAGCTGTTTTTATTGTGAATTAGATCACATAAAAGGTTCTTGAAAAAGAAGGGATTTGTATGGAGCAAAATACCACTGCCACAGGAGATGTTTCATTCCTGGTAGAGAAATGGCGTGATAAGAAGGGAAGCCTTATAATGATTCTCCATGAAATACAGAATCATTATGGTTTTGTCCCAAGGGATATATCATTGCAGCTTTCAAAGTTGCTTGATGTCCCACTTGCACGAATTTATGAAGTGATTACCTTTTACAATTATTTCAAACTTGATCCACCCGGAAAGTACACAATTTCTGTCTGTCTGGGAACTGCATGTTATTTAAAAGGTGCACCGGAGATTGTCGATGAAATAAAAAATCTGCTCAATATTGAAGAAGGACAGACTACCGAAGATGGGCTTTTCCATCTGGATGTGGTTCGTTGTCTGGGTTGTTGCGGATTAGCACCGGTGATGATGATTAATGGGCAAATCTATGGGAAAGTTAAACGCAGTGAAGTTGTGGATATTCTTTCCAGGTACAAGAAAGAGGATTAAGGTATGAAAAAAATGACAAGGGATGATCTCGAAAAATGTGCCCAAAATACTTGCCAGAGCACTCAGTATATTAAAGTTGGAATGAGTACATGTGGTATTGCTGCAGGTGCACAGGACGTATTTGATATATTTGCGAAAGAAGTTAAAACACGTGATATCAATGTAAATGTATGCAAAACTGGTTGCATTGGTATGTGCCATGCAGAGCCTGTTGTTGAAGTCGCGGTTGAAGGATTACCGGCTGTTATGTACGGTGGAGTTACAAAGGAAGTGGCATTGCGTATTCTTGAAGAGCATGTTTGCGGAAAACGCTTTGTAAATGATCACATTTTCGATCTGCCGGTAAGGAGGTAAGCAAAATGGAAAAAAAAGTCATACTTATAAAGGATACCGGCTTTAAATCCGATACAACAAGAGATATCCAATCGTTATTCCTTAAAGCAATACGTGATATTGGTGCAGAGGAAAGTATTCAGATAGTCAGAGCTGCCGATTTGGGGATATATAATCAGGGCGTTGTAGTAAAAATTCTTCCTGACAATACTGTTTATACTCATATAAATTCTGATAATATTGATCAGATCGTGAAAGCTGTTCATAAAGGGGAAGTACTCGAAAACTTGCTCTTGAAAGACCGTGTTGAGCAAACCAGAATCGTATTGAGAAATTGTGGTGTTATTGACCCCGAAAACATTGAAGAATACTTCTCAAAGGGCGGATACACCTCAATTGCAAAATGCCTTTTTGACCTTACTCCTGCAAAAGTTATTAAGGAAATGAAAAAGAGTGGCCTCAGGGGGAGGGGGGGAGCCGGATTCCCAACCTGGATGAAATGGTCTTTTGCAGCTAATTCATTTGGTGATGAAAAATATGTTATTTGCAATGCTGATGAGGGTGATCCAGGTGCTTATATGGATCGCAGTGTTCTCGAAGGTGATCCGCATTCCGTTATTGAAGGGATGACTATTGCCGGATATGCTATCGGAGCCAAACATGGATATTTCTACATCAGGGCAGAGTATCCACTTGCTATAGAACGAGTAGAAAATGCATTGAAACAGGCTTATGAACGTGGGTTATTGGGAAAGAATATCCTTGGTTCAGATTTCAGCTTTGATCTTGAAATACGGTTAGGCGCGGGTGCTTTTGTTTGTGGGGAAGAAACTGCCTTGATAGCCTCAATTGAGGGTAAGCGTGGAACACCAAACCCCAGGCCGCCATATCCTACCGACAGCGGTTTATGGAAAAAACCATCAATCATTAACAATGTAGAAACACTGGCAAACATATCTGCTATTTTTCAAAAGGGTGGAGACTGGTTCTCTTCAATTGGAACTGAAAAGTCAAAAGGAACCAAGGTGTTTGCTGTTACTGGAAAAGTTAAAAATTCCGGACTTGTAGAAATAGCGATGGGTACATCTATTAAAGATATTGTTTATAATATCGGAGGTGGTGTACTAAATGAAAAACAGCTTGTGGCTGTTCAAACAGGAGGACCGTCCGGTGGTGTTATCCCCAAAAAGCATCTTGATACACCTGTAAGCTATGAACATCTTCAGGAACTTGGCTCTATAATGGGTTCAGGTGGCATGATAGTTATGGATGAAGATGATTGTATGGTGGATATATCCAAATTCTATTTAAAATTCTGTGTTGATGAATCGTGTGGAAAATGTGCGCCATGTAGAATCGGCGGTTATCAAATGCTTTCAATACTCAATAAAATATCTGAAGGTGAAGGTGAGCTGGAAGATATGGACAAATTGCACAGAATCTCACAGGCAATGCAGAAAGCATCATTATGTGCACTGGGGCAAACAGCTCCCAATCCGGTGATTTCAACATTGAGATATTTTGAAGATGAATATAAACAACACATAATTGACAAGAAATGCCGTGCCGGTAAATGTTCTAAACTGATTCAGTATACGATAAATCCGGATAAATGCAAACGTTGCAGGCTATGTGTAACAAATTGTCCTGTTTCTGCAATTACCGGAGATCGTGAACACGGATACACAATTGATCAGGAAAAATGTATCAGGTGTGGACGGTGTTTTGAAGTGTGTAAATTTGAAGCGATAGCGAGGGTGTAAAATGGTTAAGGCAAAAATAAATGGAATAACTGTTAATGTTCCTGAGGGAACTACAATTCTTGAAGCAGCTGAAAAGGTTCAGATTAAAATACCTACCCTGTGTAAACATCCGGACCTGCCGCCAACTGCATCCTGTGGTATATGTATTGTTAAACTGGTTGGCTCAAACAAAATGCTTCGGGCTTGTTGTACTCCGATTGAAGAGAATATGGATATAATAACCCACGATCCTGAAATCGTTGAAGTGCGAAGAACTGTAATTGAGCTGATCCTTTCAAAACATCCAAATGAATGTTTAACCTGTGGCAGAAATGGAAATTGTGAGCTTCAAAAGCTGGCAGAAGAATTTGGTATAAGGACAAGTGCTTTTCAACAGTTTCTTCCTGATATCCCCCCAGATACATCTACAGGCACGATTGTTCTTGAACCCAGAAAATGTATTTCGTGTGGAAGATGCGTAACTGTATGTCAGCAAAATCAGAATGTCTGGGCTCTTTGCTTTATGGATCGTGGTTTTGGAACCCGAATTTCGCCTGCTGGGGATGGTGTATCTCTTTCAGAATCTCCTTGCGTAAAGTGTGGCCAGTGTTCGGCCCATTGTCCCACAGGAGCCATTTTTGAAAATGATGACACGGCAAAAGTATGGAAGGCTTTACAAGATAAAGATACATACTGCGCTGTGCAGATTGCTCCCGCTGTACGTGTCGCAATAGGTGAGGCTTTTGGATATAAACCTGGTGCAAATTTGACGAAAAAAATCTATGCAGCTTTACGCAGAATGGGTTTTAATGCTGTATTTGATACAAATTTCGGAGCAGATGTAACCATTGTTGAAGAAGCCAGTGAATTCGTTCAACGTTTCACAGAAACCCCGGAAAAATTACCTCTTATTACAAGCTGTTGCCCATCATGGGTCGATTTCATGGAAAAATTTCATCCGGATATGAAGGAAAATTTTTCTAGTTGTAAATCACCTCATGCCATTGTGGGAGTTTTGGCCAAAACATTTTTCGCCAAAAAACGTCGCATAGATCCAGCAAACATGTTCGTGCTTTCTGTTATGCCTTGTACATCTAAAAAGTATGAAATAACACGTTCTGATGAAATGTATTCTTCAGGATATCAGGATGTTGATGTTTCAATTACGACAAGAGAGCTGGCTCGTATGATTAAACAGGCGGGGATTAATATTAATGATATCTCTGAAGAAGAACCAGATCATGTCCTTGGTGAATACAGTGGTGCTGCAACAATTTTTGGAGTTACTGGTGGCGTAATGGAAGCTGCTCTGAGAACTGCTTATGATTATATCACTGGTGGCAAATTGAAAAATGTTGAATTTGAAAATGTAAGAGGAATTGAGGGGGTTAAAGAAGGTGCAATTCCTGTTAACGGGTTCACAGTCAAAGTTGCAGTTGCACATGGATTAAGTAATGTGGAATATGTGCTCAATAAGGTGAAAGAGGCCAAAAGGGCTGGAAAAGAACTGCCTTACCATTTTATTGAGGTTATGGCATGTCCGGGAGGATGTATAGGAGGCGGTGGACAACCTTATGGAATCACTGATGAAATAAGGAAAAAACGGGGGGAAGGATTATACGATGAAGATCATAATTGTAAATTAAGATATTCACACGAGAATCCCTTTGTCAAAAAACTTTATGAGGAATTCCTGGATAAACCTCTAAGTGAACAGTCTCATCACCTTTTGCATACTACCTATGTAAAACGTCCTGAGTATCAAAAGTAGGTGCTTTGGGATCTGTCATAAGTATGTTTTATAACAGAAAAAATCGAGATCGGTTTTTAAATGTTGAATTGGAGAATGAAATCCGGGATAATACAAATAAGGTGGATTTTTTATTTTCATGATATGATATTTAATAACGAACCTTAAGTGTATATGTTTTAAATTTATTTCTTTGTGTTTTTTTCCTGCGGTTAGGGGTGAATTACCCTGAGCATAAAGGGAATGTATGAAAAGATATCAATATATTTGTAAGTCCTGTTTCACAATTTTTTGTGAAACAGGACTTTTTTATTGTATTCAAAGGGTGAATCATGAATAAGCGTTTGGGATTTGTAGGTATAGTTATTGAAAATCGACAAAAAAGTGCTGAGAAAGTAAATGCTATCCTTTCACAATACGGTGAAATGATCCTTGCCAGAACAGGAATGCCGTACAAAGAAAAGGAGTGCTGTGTGATAACACTTGTTATTGATGCAACAACCGACCAGGTAGGTACGTTAACAGGAAAACTGGGAACAATTGATGGTGTAACTGTCAAATCTGCACTTAGCAAAGGCAAGTAAATGGATTTTCGAATTGAAAATGATTTTCTGGGTCAAAAAAGTATTTCTAATCAGGTGTATTGGGGAATCCATACTCAGAGGGCACTGGAAAACTTTGGATATGGAATTCAGTCTGTTCCGCAGGGGTTAATAAGAGCACTTGCTAAAGTTAAAAAGGCATGTTGTCAGGCAAATCTTGATCTGGGTTATTTGTCTTCGGATATTGCTGAGCCAATATTAATGGTATGTGATGAAATTATCAATGGAAAACTGATGGACCAGTTTCCTTTAAATGGATTGCAGGGTGGTGCCGGTACATCAGTAAACATGAACATGAACGAGGTCATTGCCAACCGTGTGCTTGAAATAATGGGAATTGAAAAAGGAGAATATGAACACTGTCATCCAATTGAGCATGTAAATCTTCATCAATCGACAAATGATGTATATCCAACAGCATTGAAAATCGCTGCAATTGAAGCAATCAGGAATTTAAGTAAAAATATTGCAGAGTTTCAGGCACAGTTGCAAAAAAAAGAAAAACAGTTTGGTTCTGATATTGTTATTGGACGGACGCAATTGCAGGAGGCAGTTCCAATTACTCTGGGGGCACAGTTTTCAACTTATGCTGATGCGATCGCAAGGGACCGATGGCGCACATTCAAATCTGAAGAAAGGTTAAGGGTTGTAAATATCGGAGGAACTGCTGCCGGAACTGGTTTGACAGCACCAAGGAGCTACATTTTTCTTGCAATCGAAAAGCTTAGGGAAGTAACAGGTTATGGAGTTACAAGAGGCGACAACCTGATGGATCAGACTGCAAATGCAGATGTGTTTGCAGAGGTTTCAGGTATTCTGGGAGCTCATGCGGTTAACCTTGAGAAGATCAGTAATGATTTGCGGCTGTATAATCTGTTAAGCGAATTGAAATTACCTGCAGTACAAACAGGATCGTCAATTATGCCCGGTAAAGTTAACCCGGTAATACCTGAGGCAATTATCAGTTCATCCATTAAAGTCTCTGCCAATAACAAGATTATATCTGATTGCGCAGCAAGAGGAAGTTTTCAAATTAATGAATTTTTACCTTTAATAGCCCTTTCTTTATTGGAATCGGTTACACTTTTGTCAAATTCAGATAAAATGTTGACTGAATATGTCAAAAATATAGAAGCGAACTCAGTAAACTGCGAAAAACATACAAGTAGCAGTACTACTCTGATAACCGCATTTTTACCTTATATCGGCTATAAAAAAGCAGAGAGTCTGGTTGATGAATTTAATAATCTGGTTGATATTGAATTCAGGGAGTTCCTTGCAAAAAAGCTGGGAGCACAATTGGTCAACAGGATTTTATCTCCCGAAGAAATAATGGCTTTGGGTTACAAGGAAAATGATATGAAAGAATTCTTGAAGGAGTAATAATGCAATCGACACCAAAATCAATGCGTCTTCAGATAGGACTGTTTGGCAGAACCAATGTTGGAAAATCAAGTTTTCTCAACATGATTGCCGGTCAGGATATAGCTGTAACTTCTCATATTCCAGGAACAACAACTGACGTCGTTGAAAAGGCAATGGAAATATTACCTGTTGGTCCTGTAATGTTCCTTGATACTGCAGGTACTGATGATACTTCGGAGCTCTCGGATGCCAGACTAAAAAAGACCAGTGCAATATTTGGCAGGGCAGATATATTCATAGTGATTACCGAGAATGAAAAATGGGGTGAATTTGAGGAAAAAATAGTCTCCGAGGCACAGAAAAGAAATATTCCCGTAATGGTTGTGATTAATAAAATAGATATAGAAAAACCATCATTACAGTTTCTGGATCTTGTTAAAACAAAGTCATCAAATCTTGTTTCCTGCTCAAGCATTGACAAAACATTCAGGGAGCGATATATAACGGAATTCAAGGAAATCCTTATAAAAATTCTTCCTGAAGAGCACATAAGTCAGCCATCAATAATTGGTGATAAGTTGAAACCGGGAGGAATAGCGGTTCTGGTTGTACCTATAGACCTTCAGGCCCCTAAGGGAAGATTGATTTTACCACAGGTACAAACAATTCGGGATTTGCTGGATAATGATGCCGCTGCAATAATTGTAAAGGAACAGGAATATGCACATTTGTTAACAAAACTGACAACCAGGCCAGATATAGTAGTATGCGATTCGCAGGTTGTACAGAAAATGGTTGCTGATACTCCGGAAGATGTCCCTTGTACTACATTCTCGATCCTGTTTGCAAGGTTTAAAGGGGATTTGATTGAAGAAGTAAAGGGGGCAGCTCAAATCGAGAAATTAAAAAAAGGTGACAAAGTGTTAATTTCAGAAGCCTGTTCTCATCATCCAGCAGAGGATGATATAGGAAGGGTCAAGATTCCAAGATGGCTCAGACAATTTACAGGATTGAATCTGGAAATTGATGTATGCAGTGGTCGGGATTATCCGCAAAATCTTGATAATTATAAACTGATAATTCATTGTGGAGCTTGTATGTTGACGAGACGGGAGATGATATCCAGAATCAAAAAAGCCTCAGATAAAAATGTGCCAATTACTAATTATGGAGTTGCGATTTCGTTACTCCAGGGAGTTCTGCAAAGGGTGTTAACACCTTTTCCTGCAGCATTGGATGCTTATCGAACTATTTCAGAAAGAAATTAAAATCTTAAAAGGAGTAAAAAAACATGAAAACAGAATTGAAAAACTGGATAGATAATGTAATCAAAGAAGATCAGATTACAAAGTATCAGGATGATGAATCGCTTGACTTTATAAATGATGAAAACATCGAACAGAAGATATCTGCAAATGCAGGAGTTGATAAATCCAGAATTAGGGATATTATATCAAAGTCGCTTGATATTCAAACTCTTTCTCCGGATGAAACATCTGCTTTGTTGAATGTTAAGGATCCGGAATTATGGGATGAAATGGAGAATGCGGCAGGGCAGATAAAAAGAAAAGTATATGATAATCGCATTGTTACATTTGCACCTCTGTATTTGTCTACAACATGTGTAAATAGATGTGCCTATTGTGGTTTACGGTCAGATAATAATGTCATTCATCGTGGTGTGTTGACTCTGGAACAGGTACGTGAAGAAACTGAAATACTCGCAGGGAAAATTGGTCATAAAAGGTTAATAGTCGTTTATGGGGAACACCCAGAATCTGATACAGATTATATGGCAAAAACACTGGAAACTATTTACAGTGTCAAAGTAAAAACACGAAATGGAGAAGGGACAATAAGGCGTGTAAATGTAAATGGTGCACCGCTTTCAATAGAAAATTTTAAAAAAATGCATGAAATCGGAATAGGAACATATCAGATTTTTCAGGAAACATATCATCGTGAAACTTATCGCAGGGTTCATCCTCAAAATACAATAAAAGGAAATTATCGATGGAGGCTATATGCCATGCATAGAGCTCTGGATGCTGGTATTGATGATGTAGGTATTGGGGCTTTATTTGGTTTGTATGATTGGAGATTTGAGGTAATGGGGTTATTATATCATGCAATAGAACTCGAAAAACGTTTCGGAATAGGTCCGCATACAATTTCCTTTCCACGACTGGAGCCTGCGGAGAATACACCCTTTATACAAAATTCCAGCTATCGGGTTAACGATGAAGATATGAGGAAAATAATAACTGTACTGAGACTTGCTGTGCCATATACAGGTATGATTCTGACTGCACGTGAGAATGCAAAAATGCGAAAAGAATTGATACCTCTTGGTATAACCCAGACAGATGCATCGAGTAAAATAGGCCTGGGTGCATATAATGATCAGAATGAGAAAAATCAGGTTGGAAAACGACAGCAATTTATTCTTGGCGATACAAGAAGTCTTGACGAAGTTGTCAGAGAACTTGCAGAAATGGGTTATATTACATCTTTTTGTACAGCTGGTTACAGATGTGGACGAACAGGAAAATGTATTATGGATCTCTTAAGAAGCGGTGCTGAAGGAAGATTCTGTAAATTGAATGCCGTTATTACATTCAGGGAATGGCTTGATGATTTTGCAAGTTCTGCAACAAAAGAGGTCGGAGAACGGGTTATAGAATCGGAAATTAAAGAAATAAAAGAAACTATGCCAAAAGTATTTGAAACGTTTTTCAGCCAGTACCAAAAAACTTTAAAAGGTGAACGGGATCTGTATTTCTAGAAACAGGTTTGTTATGAAATCAATAAAGCAGATAGAAATTGAATATAATATTAAAATCATTTCTGCCAGAATTACTGGCCGAAGATGGACATGTGTCAGTAATGATTTTTCGAATATAATACCGAGCAGACCTGGTCGGATACAAATTGATTCAAGCAAAGGATTTATTATATACAATTGGGATACGTTGGATGATATTCAGAAAGAAAAAGTGAAAATGAATTTAGTTGAATTGGAGGAAAATGAACAAAAGAGATTGTATAACAGGTAAATCATTGTCGAGAAATGATTTAATTGAACTGCTTTCTCTGGAAAATCCTGTAAAAATTGAGCAATTAAGAAAAAACGCTGAAAATGTCCTCCTGTCAGAAAGAGGTAATCAGGTATACTTCAGGGGGCTGATCGAGTTTTCAAACATTTGCAGAAATGACTGTTACTACTGTGGTATCAGGAAAAGCAACAATAAGGTCAAGCGGTATTCGCTATCGGAAAAACAGGTAGTAGATGCTGCCTTGTGGTGTGCAAAACAGGGTTATGGATCAATTGTATTACAATCTGGAGAACGAAATGATTCGGAATTTGTTGATACAGTGGAAAGGTTGGTATATGTAATAAAAGAAAAAACTGTATCTGCGCAACTTCCTGATGGGTTAGGAATTACATTGTGTGTCGGGGAACATACTTTCGAAACATATAAAAGATTTTTCGCCGCTGGAGCCCACAGATATCTTTTAAGGATTGAAACATCGTCTGAAGATCTCTTTTCAAGATTCCATCCGCAAACACAGAAAATTCAATCAAGAATTGATTGCCTGAAATATCTGAAAGAAATTGGATATTTTGTTGGTACAGGAGTTATGATCGGTATGCCCGGCCAGACGATTGAAAGTCTCGCAGATGATATCCTCTTTTTCAAAAAAACAGGTGTGGATATGATAGGAATGGGACCGTATATTCCACATTCAGATACACCATTGGGAGAAAAGGAACCTTCTGGTTATAATAACCTGTTATTATCCTTAAAAATGATCGCAGTTACAAGGTTGGTCTTGAAGGATATAAATATTGCAGCAACAACTGCATTACAGGCATTGAAACATAATGGCAGAGAGCTGGGGCTCAGATTTGGAGCGAATGTAGTTATGCCTCAATTGACTCCAAAAGAAGTGAGAAAAGAATATATGCTTTATGATGGAAAACCATGTACAGAAGAAAGTCGTGATGATTGTAGTGTGTGTCTGAAAAAGCGGATTTTGTCAACAGGACGCATAATATCTCTAAATAATTGGGGAGACAGGGTTAGAATGGGTAACGATCAGCCATGAATTATTAAAATGAATTAATTTGACCAAGGGTCGTTACTGTTTGATTGGCAAAGTACAACAAACAATTATCGAGTTTGTAAAATATATCTGAAATGAATCCATAAACATCGTATCCGGAACTTATTCGTAGCGAAAGCGATAAATTTCCTGGTTTCAAGTGTGTAAAAAGTGGTACCTGCCCCAGATTTCAGTAATTCACTGGATGTCTGTTAGAATAAGAATGGGCAGTTGTTCTGGTTATGTGTTTGAGGCAAAAACGGTTGATGTATAAGTTTAAAACTTTTTCAAAGAAAAGTCATATAAATATGTCATACTGAACTTATTAAAAATTATATTATTCGAGTCTTACATAAAAATTGCTTGAGTGACAAGCAAAATATCAGTTTACGCTGACAGTGTGTAATTTTATTTAATAGCAGCTTATAAATTTCAAAAATTTTCAGTATAATTCGAGTAATTCAAAAAAATATCAAATTGTTACTATTTTTTGAATGGAATATCCGAAAAGAGAATAGATTTATTGAAAATCTAAACCGAGATCCTTCACTGTATTTAACACATTGATCAGCAATTTTTTCTCTCATAAAAATTCAGGTAATTTAAGTTCTAAGTAGCTAAGATAAGTAAAAGGTACAAAATACCTGTATTCAGATTGCATCTCTCCAAAAAAATTTTTGTTAGTGGTTGCCAGAAAAGCATTACAGGGAACTGCAGTAAAAATTTCATACTCCATAACTTTGAACTCAAAGCTGAACTGAGGATATGAATGAGATGACGATAACAAAAAAAATCAGTGATATAGAACAAACATTATACCGCGAAACTCAAAAAGATAATCAAATAGAAGAGCGGATAAAATCTTTAGGAGATATGATTCCATATGATTTATGGTATGCGGATAAAAATGGTTATATGCGATATCTGAATTCATCATTGTTGAACCAGTTAGGTATGACATTGCAGGATGCTTGTAATTATGGGTGGACTAAACGGATTCTTGAAGAAGATGTAGCATCAGTAATAAACAGATGGTTTCATTGCATTAAAACCGGAGAAGAATGGGAAGCTGAATATAGATTAAAAGACAGGTTTGGTAATGTTAGAAAAAATCTGAGTCGTGGAAAGCCAGTACGTGATAATAAAGGAATTTTAGCAGGCTGGGTTGGAATAAATCTGGATATTACCGATTGCAAAGAGAAACAAAAAAATCTTGAAGATATAGAATGGATGATAAATGATAATGCTTGTCAGATAGAGAAGGACATCGCTTCTGATAAAAAACATGATGATTTAATTGAATATGATGAATCTGGGTATATTGTAAATGCCACAGGTATAGGGTTGTTAATGGAAATTGTTACTGAAGTGTTGGATCTTCTTGATTCATTTGTATGTGTGTTTGAACAAAATGGCCATTGTTCTTTTAAAATAGTTAGATCACAGTGGAGTTGTTATCTCAATGATTTATCAAAAAAAATAGGATTGGAAAATAGTGAGAAAAATATGAGATCAGATGGGATCTCTTGTTTTTTATACTGGAAAAAAATCGCTGAAAATGTGATTAATACAGGAATACCCGTAGATGTTAAGTGCAAAGCAGGAATTAATAGCTTTTGTGTTCCGGTAAAAGTCGGAGGAGAAACAATTGGATCCATTTGTATCGGGTATGGGAATCAGCCACAGGAACAGCAAACCATTCGCAAAATCGCTTCGTACTATGGTGGTGATTACAAATTAATAAAAAGCGCAGCAAATAATTATAAGTACAGACCAGCTTTTCTTGTCGGAATAGCACGCAAATCACTGCTTTCTTCCGCCAGGATAATTGAGGTTATGGTGAGCAGGAAAAGAGCTGAAAACGCTCTTCAATTGGCATATTCTGAAGCTGAAAAAAGGCGGGAAGTATGGGCCAAAGCACTTAACAGAAGTTATGAGCTTTTGAAAAAAGAAACAAAAGAAAGAATTGATGCTGAAAATGAAACAGCTTTGCGAAATAAAATAATTAAATCAATATATTCAGTAATATCGGTTTTTACTGCATCTCATGAGGTCGTTATCAATCAGGTTATCTCAAGCATAAATTCGATTTTTTCAATTCCTTTTATTGCTATTGGTGTTATTGAAAATAATATGTTCGTATGGGTTTCTCAGAATTGTAATGGTAGATGTGAGTGTTTTGTTGATGTCAACCTCGAAAATCATCCTTGTGGGGTTGCATTCAGTGGCGGGAAGATTAAACAGTTAAATGGAAATTTAAAACAAATTTATCCGTCATTTACCAGGTATTCTATTGATGCGAAGGCGTATTTGGGAATGCCTGTTTATAGTAGTAAAGGTATAATATTAGGTACTGTGTGTTTATGTGATGATGAAAACAGGGTATTTAAAGAATATGAAATAAATTTGATTGAAATATTCACCAGGTTTACAGGTCTTGTTCTGGAAAGAAGATTAATTGAACGCCAGTTGTCGCAATCACAGGAAATGAAAATTCTCGGTCAATTAACATCTGGTGTTGCTCATGAAGTAAGAAATCCACTTAATGGCATTTTAGCAATTACAGATGCCCTTGGTAAAGATTTAGGAGGAGATCCAGAGTATAGCATTTTTATAGAACATATCAGAAAACAGGTCGTAAGATTAACTGATCTGATGAGTGATTTGCTGGATCTGGGAAGGCCTATTGAAAAAGGTAACCTGTTGCCAACATCAATCGTCTGGTTAATTTCAACAGCACTTAATTATTGGAAACAATCATCCTGTTATCGTAATAGAATTATTAGAATAAATTGTAGTCGCGAATCTGAAAGTGTATCAATATACGCCGATCGTCCAAAAATTGAACAGGTTATTATTAACCTTCTGGAAAATGGGTGTGCTCATAGTCGTTCTGATCAGGAAATAATAATTGATGTAAAACGGGTGGGAGATATGATTGTTATTCAGATTACAGATCGTGGAACCGGAATAAAACCGGAGCATTTGAATCATTTGTTTGAACCATTTTTTACAACCAGAAAGGGTGGTACCGGGCTTGGTTTGGGAATTGTTAAAAGGATTGTAGAAAGTCATGACGGTTCTATCGATATAAGAAATAACATACCGGCTCCTGGTGTTACTGCTGAGGTAAAAATTCCCATCATGAAAAAAAAATTAGCATTTTAATTTAGATTGGACGATCAATTGATGATGAGTTACATATTACGGCTTTTACAGCAAAAATGGTTCTATACTGGGACGGTCTTATCTATCTGGTTTTTTCGACATTGGTAGCGGTACCCCATAATCGCAGGTTATCGAGCAGTTTCTTAATCTGAAGATATTCATAAAAACAATACCTGTTCGGAGCACTTTTGCCGGAAATAGCGTACAAAATTGCTCCAACTACGTATGATAGTGCGCGTCTGATCTAATTTTATGATTTGTAAGTCTTAAAAGTGTAAATGTCTGCCAAAATGGCTTGGGTAAAGAGAAACGATTGAAATTATTTAATTATTTTAATAATAGGTTGCTGGTAGTCTTTGTATACTGCCTTAGTTGAAAAATAGTGCACACAGACAACAGAATTAGTCCGGAGTAATGAATGATTCACTACTCCTGTAACTTTATTTCCACAATGAGTTTAATTCTTCAGGGAGCATACCTTTTACATCTTTGATTTCTCCTTCTGTAACCTTTTTGAGTAATAGTTTAAAAACAGCTTTTGCTGCAATTTCTGAATCGATTTCACTGGCATTTCGTTTGTTTATGTGATCAATAAATGCATCCAGATGACGATCTTTTACGGGTAAACGTGAAGGATCCCATTCGTCATAGTAAATCCCCTTGATTAACAATGGTAGTTGAGCACCAAGGTCTACGGCTTCATCGATTGTAAGTCTGTCTCTTAAGGTATGAAGAACTGAACGTAAACAAGTGTAAGCTATACGGCGGCTGTCAGTATTTAGCTCCATCATGATTTCTTTTAACCAGGTATCGGCTTTTTGTACGGCAGTGTCAAACGTTTCAAGTCCTGTCCAGGTCATAAAATATTACTCCTTTAAAAATTGGGTGTTTATGATGCGATTTTTTGTTTCAGCTTTTTATTATAAATATTTATTGGAATATTTTCCCTTTTGGAATAGTCGTGATCAAAAACTTTAATTGAAGATATGCCGAGCAAATTATCCGGGATGGAGTCTGTTTCGTCGAGATAAAGGTTTAAGTCGTAAAATTCTTGTTGTAAATTTAATGCCTTGAGCTGAAGAAGTAATTCTTCTGCTTTTTCTAAAAATTGTGCAAAAGTTTTTTTGTTCTTTGGGATTGTACAGCCTGCAGCGTTAATATGTCCTCCTCCTCCGAATTGTTCAGCTAAAAGAGATATGTTAATTCCTTTTTTTGATCTGATACTTACTCTATAATGACTATTGTTTTTTTCTCTAAAGAGTACTGCAATTTTAACACCTTTAATTGAACGTATTTGTTCTGTAACTGAATCAGCATCTGAATCATTGGCGTCTGCTTTTGCGAAATCTTTTTTTGTAAGTATTGCCCAGGCTAATTCACCGCTTTGAGAAAATTCACATTTAGACATACAGATTCCTGTTAACAGGGCTGTTTCTCTGGAAGTAACCCAGTAAATTGTTTCAGCTAATTTATAAAAGTCGGCACCTGCGCGTAACAAATGGGCACAAATCTCAAATGTTTTTGGTCGAATACCCGGTAATCGAAAAGAATTGGTCTCTACTAGGACTGATGTAAGTATGTTTTGTGATATGTCGGCAGTGATTGGTATCGCAAGGTCTTGTAATAATTCAAAAATCAGTTCACCTGCAGAAGATGCTTCAGGATCTACTAACATTACATCTCCAAAAGGACTTCTTGACCGGTGATGGTCAATTTCCAGGATCGTTTTAGCCTTTTCAAAAATTTCTAAAGATTGTCCTAACAGATCTTTACTTCCACAATCTACTGCAATTGCTAAATCAACTGTTTCCTGAAGTCCTTTTTGAACAATGTTTATACCGGGAAGTGAAAAGTAGTTGTGTGGAATAGTATCACAGCAGATCATATAAACCTTTTTACCGGTTTTTTTAAGTGCCAATCCCAGTGAAAGCATTGATCCAAGCGAATCACCATCTGGATTTATATGTCCTGATATCGCTATGGAATCGGCATTCCCGATTATCTCCCTGATTAATTTCGTGTTCCGGAAAGTCCATATCCGATCTAAAGTTTGCATTTGCATTCCTTTATAATGTTTTAATTCTTTATCATTAAACATAGTGGAAAGTGTTATTAAAGATTTAGCAAGTGGAGTGCCAGAAAAATTCAGACAATTTACAATAAAATTCAGGTATTAAAACATAACTGTGCGGTTTTTAAGATGGTATATGGGAATAGTTTAAATTATTATTCCCATTTTTGGAAAAGTGTATATTTTAGTTGGAAATTGGTGCTTTTTTAGGAAAAATAATGTTTCAGATTGAAAATTCATCTGTTGTTTATTAAGATTAGAATTTATTACTAATGACAATACCGGTCCAGTAAATGAAGACTGCATCATTATTAATATATCTTAAAAAATGATCTGTAATCTCTTTAGGAATTTCTCACGAAAGACAATGGGTGGTTGGTGTTGTTTCCAGCAAGAAAATTATTACAAGTATATTTAACCAGATATCAGAAAGGGACCAATCATTAGAAAGTTTTATAAAAAACCACTGATGTGGTGTTGTACTACTTACTTTGCCGAAGGTTTTCCATTTACGCTTATAAGAACTGTTTCTTCAGTTTTTTTCAGAATTAAAAATGTCAGTCTGGAATCTATCGGATTGACATCTTTATATGGGTTGCCATGGGTACTGAAATTTTTATGGGCTCCCTATATAGATCGCTTTGGGACAAAAAGGCAATGGATGCTTGTGATGCAGATTATTCTTGCAACTCTTTTTGTTTTGGCAGGGCTTTTTGTGCCAATAAAAAATGGGATAATCTGTATTGCGGTTCTTTTTCTGGCAGGATCTGTGATAGCTTCTACACATGATATTGCCATTGATGGTTATTATATGGAAGCTTTGGACAAAAATGATCAGGCAAAATATGTTGGTTACCGTGTAATGGCCTACCGAATTGGTATGATGGCTGGGACAGGTTTAATTGTTACGATCGGGAGTACTATTGGATGGCTAATCGCATTTATTTGTGCAGGTATTTTGTTAGGTGCATTGTTTATATGGCATCTGTTTTTCCTTAAAGAGTGTGAAACTGGAAAAAAATCTGTAGTTGCGATGCTAAGGGGATTTGTTAAACCACAGTTTGTTTTGGGAGTTGTTTGTTGTCTTTTTTTTGTAGCAGGTCTTAAATCATTCCTGAATTCAAATTTATATTTGTTCCTACAAGCAAAATATTCTTTTCTGAAAAATATTGGATTTTCAGGTTGGACAAGTGTTTTTCTCCTGCTTGGACTTTCTGGATTTGCCTTTTATAAAAAAAGAAGATTGGCATGCCAGGTAAAAATGAAAAAAGAATCATTTTACAGCCAGGCATTTCTTTCTTTTATGGATCAAGGGCACATCGGATTTATAATAAGTTGTATAATTTTGCTTCGTACCGGCGAATTCCTGTTGAGTGCAATGGTTTCTCCTTTTATGGTCGATTTAGGTATCAGTAACCATTACGGATGGATTTCGGCTTTGATAGGTTTACCTGCTTCAATAATTGGAGCTTTGATAGGTGGTTCATTAATCTCACATTATTCATTAAAGAAAATGGTCCTACCCTTTTTGTTAGCACAAAATGGAACAAATATAATCTATATGGGACTAGCATTCTTCCTCGATAATTTTGTAAGGATTAATACAGGAAGTATTAACCCGATGTTTATAGGTTTCGGAAATCTGACTGTAGTCGCATCTGTGCATGGTTTTGATCAATTTGCCGGAGGGTTGGGTACAGCTATTCTCATGACATTTCTGATGCAGATATGCAGAGGAAAATACAAGGCAGCTCATTATGCAATTGGTTCAGGTTTGATGAGTCTGAGCGGTCTCTTTACAGGTGTGATTAGTGGTTTTTTGGCTGCCAGAATGGGTTATGGATATTTTTTTGGGTTTAGTTTTATTCTTTCTATACCAGGAATGATTATGGCTATTCCGGCAGTAAAATTGCTTAATAAGGAAAAAATGTAAAAGGACATATTCGGCTAATGGAATTATTCCAGATTTTCTAATATAATAATGATAATACATATACTTTAAAGCACGTTGATGTTTTATCGGTTTTGAGCCAGATATTATACGTCACAACCAATGCTTATAAGCAGACAAATAAGGTTCTTGATGTGGCAGGTTGGTAGTAACTCTGTTTTTATAAAACAAATTTATTATGGTTTCAGTTCCTTTAATAAAAAAGGAAAAGTTCATTTCCGAACTCTTCCTTTAAAAACAATTTCAAACAAAAGTTAAATTTATCTAACTTGCCATTCAACACGCCTGTTCATAGAGTGACAATCATCATCTGAACAACCGGATTGAACAGGTCTTTCTTCGCCATATGATGTAACGTCTATTCTGTTTGAGCTGATTCCATAAGAGGAAAGATAATTAAGGACTGATTTAGCCCGATTTTCACCTAATCCCATGTTATATTCAGATGAACCACGTTCATCTGCATGACCTTCAGCTAAAAGACTTACAGAGGGATACTCTTGTAATGCAGAGGCAATTCTTTCCAATTTACTGATTGATTCCGGCGTTAGATCGGATTTATCAAAATCAAAATAGATTGTTTGCAAAACTCTGCGCACCTCCTCCGCTGGATCAACTGGTGGTGGCGGCGGTGGTGGCGGTGGCGGCGGCGGTGGTTCTTCCACTACTGGTGGTGGTGGTGCTGGTTCTACTTTTGTTACTTTCTTTTGGCATCCGACTAAAAAAATACCGGATACCAAAATTGTCACTAACAGAGGCTTGAAAAGTTTTGTCATGAGACCTCCCACTTGGGTTGTTTTATACTGGGGATCGAACTATCTGTTTACTATATGCAGTTGCAAAGTTCACAGTTTAATTATAAAAATATTATTGAATACAAAAAAGCGCAAGATTTGGAACAAATAAGGTTGTTAATAAAAAACATTTTTATCTCAATTGAACAACATTGCTGACAATATACATATTATTGAAGACAACTGAACTCAAATTTACCAAATTCTTATGTTCTTACAATATATTATAAGGTGATTCGGTAATAATAGTTCTTATTTTTTTTAAAAAAGCCTTGACATTAAAATCGTCATGAGACCATTTTATAGTCGAAAGTGAAAAATACGCTTTCTGATACCTGTTTTAACTGCCTCAAATTGTTTCAGGGCAATTGGTGAATCCATATTAAAGATTTGGTCAACAAAGTATTTCGCATTTTTATGCGATTTGATGTCTTGAATACAGGGGTATGCTATTCTTCATGAAAGCATCACTATAAAATTTCTTCATAAAAATAGATTTCCAAAGATTTGAAATATGACGGGGTAATCCCGGATTTAATATGCATGAGCAGCACTATAATTATTTTCCATTCTATTGAGGTGTCTGAATGAATGTTGCTGAATTAAAGTCCAAATCGATGACAGAATTAAATGATTTGGCATCCACTTATAATGTTGGTGAACATCGTAATTTGCGTCGTCAGGAATTGATCTTTAAAATCCTTCAAGCAGAAGCAGCCCAAAATGGGCAAATGTTTGCCGAAGGAGTTCTTGAGATAATGCCTGATGGTTTTGGGTTTCTACGTTCTCCAATGAACAGTTATCTTAGCGGACCAGATGATATTTATGTTTCACCTTCACAGATCAAACGTTTTTATCTTAAAACAGGTGATACCGTTTCTGGCCAGGTTCGTCCACCAAAAGATTCAGAGCGGTATTTCGCTCTACTTCGTGTGGAAATGGTAAATTTTGAGGATCCGGATGAGTGTAAGAAAAAGATTAATTTTGATGACCTTACACCTCTTTTTCCAAATGAAAGATTTAATCTTGAGTACAATCCCAAAGATGTAGCTACTCGGATCATGAATCTGCTCACACCAATTGGAAAAGGACAGCGTGGGTTGATTGTAGCACCACCGCGAACAGGTAAAACGGTTCTTCTCAAGAATATTGCAAATGCAATCCTGCACAATCATCCTGAAGTTTTCTTGATTGTGTTATTAATTGACGAAAGGCCGGAAGAAGTTACTGATATGCAGCGTTCCGTAAAAGCTGAAATTATCAGCTCTACATTTGATGAGCCTGCAGAACGGCATGTGGTTGTAGCCGAAATGGCAATAGAGCGTGCAAAACGTTTAGTTGAACATAACAGGGATGTCGTTATTCTACTTGATAGTATTACCCGACTTGCACGAGCTCATAATACTGTAGCGCCGCATTCCGGTCGAATTCTTTCTGGTGGAGTTGATTCACAGGCTCTATATAAACCAAAACGCTTCTTTGGGGCAGCTCGAAACATCGATAACGGTGGTAGCCTGACAATTATTGCAACGGCATTAATAGAAACCGGCAGTCGAATGGATGAAGTGATTTTTGAGGAATTTAAAGGTACCGGTAATATGGAACTTATTCTGGATCGAAAAATTGCTGATCGTAGAGTGTACCCTGCAATTGATCTGATGAGATCTGGTACCAGAAAAGAAGAATTGCTGCTGACAGAAGAAGAGTTGAACAGGATGTGGATCCTTAGAAAATTTTTGGCTACTATGACCCCGATAGAAATGATGGAATTTTTGATCGAGAAAATCAGTGGCACAAAAAATAACAAAAATTTTCTGGATGCAATGAAAAGCTGATAAAAAGGAACTTTATTATGCGGGTAGCAATACTCGGTACTGGTAATATGGGTAAGGCAATTATTAGTGGATTGTTGAACTCTCGTGGAAAAACATTCACTTTAATTGCCTATGATATAATTAAATCTGCATATACAGGTTTACCTGCAAATGTTCAGATTGCAAGTCCGTCAGAATGGATAGAAATTGGTATACCTGAAGTAATAATAATTGCGGTAAAACCAGATGATGTTCAAAAGGTTATTGGTTCTTTGGAACCATTAAAAAAACATTTTTTTGAATCTCTATGGATTTCAATTGCTGCTGGTATAAGCCTTTCTTTTCTCGAGAGTTGCATCGGTTCAAAAAGCAGGATTTGCCGTGTTATGCCAAATACTCCGGCATTGGTAGGAGATGGTATCAGTGCTTATTCTCTGAATAAGAATTGTACTGAGGATGACGTAGTAAATGTTGAAACAGTTTTCAATGTGTGTGGAAAAACTGTCGCAGTTCCTGAAAAAATGATGAATGCGGTTACCGGGTTGTCAGGAAGTGGACCAGCCTATGTGTTTCAGTTTATTGAAGCACTGATTGAAGGTGGTGTTACAGCAGGGCTTAGCTATGATATTGCGAAAGAGTGTGCAATACAAACTGTGATAGGTGCTGCTAATATGATTGCCAAAACCAGAGAAAGTCCTTCGGTACTTAAATCTAAAGTAATGTCTCCGGCTGGTACTACTGTAAAAGGATTGCTTGCTCTAGAAAAGTATGGGTTTAAATACAGTATAATCAAAGCAATAAAGGATGCTTCAGAACGTGCTGAAGAATTAGGTATGTAAACCGGGATTTTGCCTGAATAAAAATATCAATTTACACGTGAATAACTGATGTTACATTCTTAATATAGTGAGCACAGTCTGATGATCATTCTCTGAAAATGTATGATTTTTTTTTACTTTTCAAAAATCGCCATGCCAAATACATTTATCGGGATAAAATCTTGGTATATCCTTTAAACCAGCAGTATAATTTATAGACCTGAAAGGATTTCCTTACCTGCAGATTCGTTTACCTTTTTTCTAAGCTCTTTTGATGCTTCAAAGACTGGTTTAAAACCAGCTTCTACTTCAATATACTCATTTGTGCGTGGGTTTCTGGCTGTACGTGCCTTTTTTTCCTTTATTTTAAATCTGCCAAAACCTCTGATTTCAATGTTTTGACCTTGTTGAAGAGATTTAGAGACAGATTCAAGAAAGCTTTCTACTACAATTTTGGTATCAACTTGAGTCAAACCAGTCTGTTCAGCAATTTTTTCTACCAGATCCTTTTTGGTTATATTTCCCATAAATCCTCCTTATAATTCATTCATTCCGAGATCATTACTCAACGAACATAAGCGTTTCATCGCAAGCTAAATATTGATTAGAATACATTTACGTGATCGAAAAAACAAGGTTTTCAGGATTAAAATAATTAATAAACATTTTCAGTGGTAAGGAAGCGTAATTTCTGGCGTGCAATAACGTTTAATTCATCAAGGTTCGTAATTTGTTCATAAATTGATTTTGCTTTTTTAATATTTCCAATATTTTCGTACCCTACAGCAAGTTGTAATAAAATGCGAAGGTTTGAATTATCAGATTCTAAAGCCTTTTCAAAATGAAGTATTGCTTCTTTATACATTTTGTTTTCAAAACAGATCAATCCTATTTTAAAATTTGCGTCTGTATGAAAAGGTGAAAATTTTAAGGTATTCCTGTATTCTTTTAAGGCATTGACTGTATCCTTGAACATTGTTAAATAAAGTTCACCAAAATTGTAATGTGTATTGAAATCTTCAGGATTGAGGGCTAATGCAGTCTGGTAAGATTTTTTTGCCAGTTTAGGGTTTTCAAGATAGTAATAAATCATGCCTAGTCTGGAATGACTTTTTGCATGAAGCGGATCAAGGTCAAGAATGTTGATCAATAATAATCTTGCAGATTTATACTCTTTAAGTTCCATTTTATAACGGGCTAATTGGTACCAGGCTTCAATGTAAGATGAATCAAGTGAAATCGCCTTTTGAAGATAATTGTGAGCTTTTTCTGAATTTCCGCATGATGCCTCAATCTGGCCCAGAAAACAGTAAACTTCAACAGAATTAGGAAATCGGGTCAAACAATTTTCAAGATAACTTTTACTCTCTGTAATGTTTCCAAGATAATACAAGGTTATACCTTTTTTGGCATGTGTTTCTGCATCAGCAGAATCAAAATTTTCAATTATATAATTGAATTGTGCAAGTGCCTTTGTATAATGACCCGCTTCAAGATAAGCCTGAGCAAGTTTTTCATTAATTTCAAGAACGGAACTGTTTATTGATAGAATTCTTTGGAGATGGGGAATTGCTTTTTGGGGTTTCCCGTTTTTGATGAAGCGAAACGCGACACTTTTGTGCGCTTCAATATCAATAGGGAGAAGATTACTGCTTTGCGAACCATTGTTTTTAGGCTTGATTAATTGTTTAAAGGCGAGGGATTGTGCCGTCCACGCAACAATAACGATAAGTATACAAAAAATTGTTGAGAGGATAGCAGCTTTTTTGAGGATTTTTTTCTCGAATTCGGAAAATGAAAAGTCAGGTGTAATTTTCATATTCTCTCTAATGTTTATGATGGTATATTGTTTGCTGTACTAATTTTCCTGCTGCATACATTTTCCAATTTTTATTCATTGTATCATAGATAATGAAAAACAGCTATAAAAAAGTATTGACAACTATATTTGAAAGCAGTAGATTTATTAGCACTCAATTCAAATGAGTGCTATCAGCTGAATCTGTTATTTAAAACTTACATATTTTTGTCTTTATGAAGGGAGATGTACTATGAATGTTAAGCCATTGGCAGACAGAATCATTATCCGTCCTTTGGAAGCTGAAGAAAAGACTGCAGGAGGGATTATTATCCCGGATGCTGCAAAAGAAAAACCAATGAAAGGTGAAGTGGTTGCTGTTGGCCCCGGAAAAATTTCTGATAGTGGGTCAAAAGTCGAAATGACATTAAAACCGGGTGATAAAGTGCTTTATGGAAAGTATTCAGGCACAGAAATAGCCATTGAAGGATCAGAATACTTAATTATGCGTGAAAGTGATGTATTAGCAATTTTCTAAACCTTTCTTAAGAGAAAAATTAAACTTTAGAATAAAGGAGAACATTATGGCAGGAAAACAACTTGCATTTGACATTGCAGCCAGAGATAAATTGCTTAAGGGTGTTGATACTCTTGCAAATGCAGTTAAGGTTACTCTGGGTCCACGCGGGAGAAACGTAGTTCTGGATAAGAGTTTCGGTTCGCCTACTGTTACCAAAGATGGTGTGACTGTGGCAAAAGAGATTGAGCTGGAAGATAAATTTGAAAATATGGGTGCACAAATGGTCAAAGAGGTTGCATCAAAAACTTCTGATGTAGCTGGTGATGGTACTACTACTGCTACTGTTCTTGCTCAGGTAATTGCTCGTCTGGGAATTAAAAATGTAACTGCTGGTGCGAATGCGATGGCTTTGAAGCGTGGTATTGATAAATCGGTTAAAGCTATTGTTGAGCAGTTAACAAAAGAATCAAAACCAATTTCCGGTAAAAAAGAGATCGCTCAGGTCGCTTCAATTTCTGCAAACAATGATAGCGAAATAGGTAACCTCATTGCTGATGCAATGGAAAAGGTTGGAAAAGATGGAGTTATTACTGTTGAAGAAGCTAAAGGTATAGAAACAAGTCTTGAAGTGGTTGAGGGGATGCAGTTTGATCGTGGCTACCTTTCACCCTATTTTGTTACAAATTCCGAAACTATGGAATGTGTTCTCGATGAACCTCTGATTTTAATTCATGATAAAAAAATCAGTGCAATGAAAGATCTGCTTCCTTTGCTCGAAAAAGTAGCGCAGATGGGAAAACAGCTTCTTATCATTGCTGAAGATGTTGAAGGTGAAGCGCTGGCAACTCTGGTTGTAAACAAACTCCGTGGTACACTGAAAATTGCAACAGTAAAAGCTCCGGGTTTTGGTGATCGCAGAAAAGCAATGCTTGAAGATATTGCAGTCTTAACAGGTGGTATTGTTATTGCAGAAGAGGCTGGGTTTAAACTTGAGAATACAACTGTTGATTCTCTCGGAAAAGCAAAACGGATTGTAATCGACAAGGAAAATACTACTATAGTTGAAGGTGCAGGCAAAGCTGCCGATATAAAGGGACGTGTTAATCAGATTCGCAAGCAGATTGAAGAAACTACTTCAGATTATGATCGTGAAAAACTTCAGGAGCGTCTGGCCAAACTGGCAGGCGGAGTTGCTGTTGTAAATATTGGTGCAGCAACAGAAACTGAAATGAAAGAAAAGAAAGCCCGTGTTGAAGACGCTCTTCATGCAACTCGTGCTGCAGTTGAAGAAGGTATTGTGGCAGGTGGAGGAGTAGCTTTGATTCGTGCATCAAAAGCTCTCGATTCTCTGAAATTAGATGGTGACGAAAAGTTAGGCACAGAAATCATTAAACGTGCTATTGAAGAACCTCTGAGAATGATTGTCTCAAATGCAGGACTTGAAGCATCTGTTATTGCAAATGAGGTTAAAAATGGAAAAGGCGCATACGGTTTCAATGCTTATGTAAATAAATATGAAGATCTGTTGGAAGCTGGAATCATTGATCCTACAAAAGTAACTCGAACAGCACTGGAAAATGCTGCAAGTATCAGTGGATTGATACTGACAACAGAATGCGTAGTTTCCGAAAAGCCCAAAGCTGAAAAAGATGTACCTGCTACTCCGGATATGGGTGGCATGGGCGGAATGGGT
>JAAYEB010000146.1 GCA_012728995.1 Fibrobacter sp.
ATTCTGGGATATCGATGCATACGCCGGTTTCCGTTCATTACAATGAATATCAAAAAATTCAAGTGAAAAGGTCAATAGTTCTTATGGATGCTTATTTAAAACATCCGGAGCGCTTTGTAAAGGGTGCTTCTGAACCGAAACCGGTTCCAAATGAATTGTGGATCAACAAACCTGAAGGAAAAACACAGCAGGTTGAAATGGTAACTAATATTTAAGGTAGATTTGTCTCATTTTTATTGACAGGTTCCGCATGATTTATAAATTATTACGATTGATAGTTTGTTTTCTTTTGTTGGATATTGTTTCAGCTAAAGCTACAGAATGTGGTGATTCAATATTTTTAGCTACCTTTTATAAATATAGGTCGCACTTATTACAAACTATTAATAATGGAGATTATGAATGGGTTCAACAAAAGCTTTCTAGGAAGGGTAGTTCAACAGAACCAGATACATATCTGCTACAGGCGATTCTTGAAAAACCAGATAAATTATGTTTAGATACACTGAATGTTAAAAGATTAGCTTTGGGTATGGAATCTGTTTTGTTTGATCAGCCTAATACGTATGAAAGATTTATAAAAGATACAATAACAGGTATACTGTTAGTAAAATCATTCTTATTGGATGAAAAGGGAATTAATGAAAAATATTTGAATTATTGTGTAGAATTGTTTCATCCTAATTTAATATATACTTTGGCTGATACAATTGCTGATTGTCTTTCTCAATCACCCAACCTTAATTGTAGCAAGGCAAGGTGGATTCTGCCTTTATTGGCTCAATATGATAAAGTACCTGAAAATATGATAAATTGTATCAACAAAAATGATTTGTTTATCAAAAGCATGTCAGGGGATACGATCGCAATTGATACACTGATTGATCGATTTAAAAAAGCAGAAAAGTACGGGATTAAAAAGCATTATGCATCACTTCTTGGATATATAGGAACAAAGAAATGTGCAAGCGCACTGCTTTCTGAATTTCATTCAGATATACGGCGCCAAAAAAATTATCCTTCCAACCACTATTTGCAAATGAAAAATAAGGATATTTTGGTATCTTATTGCATTTCAATTAGATATAATATTTTATTGGCGCTTGGAAGGATACATTATGATAATCCGCTTTTTACAACTGAAGTGGCAATGCTTGCTAATGAGAGCCCGTATACTTATGCCTTACTCAAGGCAGGGAAGTATCCGACTGATTCAGTTAAACGTAAAATTGTTGCATTTGGAAACACAATACCACTTACTGAAGATGATAAGATGGCAGAATCCCGATATATTGAAAAAGTGCTCCAATGGGCGGATAGTACTTATGGAATCAAAATCAAAATGAGTCCAGATGAGATGTACATTAAGAAAATATGCCGGAGGGAGAAGTATAGCAGGTAGTATGTTTTCCCCTGTTAATTGAATTGATGGATTTTGTTAATAGATTGAAGTATATGAATAAAACAATAATTTTTCTTTTATTATTATATAGTCATATACATGCTGCTGATAAGTTTTCCTTTAATTCAATAAGAGAAGATGTATTGAAGAATAAATCAAATTTTGAGGGTGTCCTGGGTATTATACGTGTGCACCCAGGAGCTACAGATCTTATTATTTCAGTTTTAAATGGAGATGAGCCACAAGACAAATTAAGATTTTTCGAGCAGTACATTACTTTTTACAGACTTTTAAAAGGGTGTGGTTCTTGTTTTGAAAAAACGCTATATGATTCAATGTTTGTTATGCCGATAGCAAGAATGTTGTGTGCGGATCCTCAAAATTACAAAGGATTGTCACAATATGCTTTAGAAACATTGGTAGATTACCCGCAAATATCTTATCTTTTTTCATTGTCTGACTCAATAAAACCTTATGTTAAATGTATAACAGGATACAGCATCCGTAAAAACTATTTGCTTTCTTTTTTAAACCTGGATAAAAGTGAAAAAGCAAAACTCCTGAAAGCAGCAGAGAATGATAGAAATTTTCCCATGGCGGTACGCGCACGGCTTGGCGATAAAGATGCAGAACAAAAATTGATAGAAAAGTATAATGAGGAGCAATACTACCATAATAAAAAAATACTTGTTAAAGAACTTTTCAGGGCAGGTACTGATGCCTGTTTAAAAAATTTGATAATCAGATTTAATGAGCCTATGTATGATATTGTACAAAATAATTGTGTGAAAGAATCGATTCGTTATCCAATTATTCAGGGGTTTCGTCGAATGCATCCGGAAGATTCTCTTTTTAAGGAACCGTTCAGATGCGTAGATACTCTCAGATTCCCTAAACCAGATATGGTTAATTCTTTTTTGGAGCAATTTAAAGAATGGGCTTATAAAAAACACAAGGTAAAACCTGAAGGCTCCGAACCTGAACCTGTCTTGCTCAAAAATTTTTGTGTTATACGCTAATTGAATGGAATTTCGGGAATTCCGGGTCGGATTCAAACCGACCCCAGCCATCCCCAAATAATTTTTTATACCGGAGCTATTCACAGATAACCACACGCCCATAAGAGGGAGTTGCAGGGCTGCAATGCGTTACCGCGTGGGTCGTGTGCGCTCGGCGACCAAGAAAATCTTTTTAAAGAACTTTAAATTTATTAGAAATGGTACACAAGTATGTTTTACGTGATAAAGGCATGCAGAACAACGTCTGGGAAATAGTAGATGCAATGGCAATGTCAAAGATTCCCAAAAAGACTTTGAGTCGTCAAGGCGGCAACGGGAAATCTTCAGTACAGAATCGATACAGGAATGGTGTGGAAATTAAAATTGAATACAAATATCCCAAAGAACAGGAGTTGTTTCATTTTAAGGAGAAATTTTTCGATATAAGATGCGGGTTCTATTACAACCGCAATATCGTTTACGAAACATCATATTACGGGATCCGCGGTGTTTATACTTTAGGAAATAATTATTATGTTATTGATCACCTGCCGCAAACCAGCCTGCCGTCAACA
>JAAYEB010000147.1 GCA_012728995.1 Fibrobacter sp.
ATGGGCGGAATGGGTATGATGTAATATCCATCTGTCATTTCCGTATTGTTGCCATAGGGGAAACAGGTCCCCTGTGGCTCCCATCCAGGAATAAATATGCAACCGGAAATATTGACAGAACGTGAACATCGGGTACTCGAAGCAATTATACATAATTTTGTATTAAGTGCTGCACCTACAAGTTCAAGATATATCTCAAAATTGAAAGGTTTTGATCTCTCGCCTGCTTCAATTAGAAATGTAATGTTCGATTTGGAGGAGCGTGGGTTCATAACACAACCACATACATCGGCAGGAAGAATCCCTACAGATAAGGGTTATCGCTACTTTGTAGACCGATTGATGAAGTATACGGATCTTCCTTCAGATATAAAGGATCAAATTCGTAGTACTTTGGTAACAGCTGATCAGGCGGATTTGTATTTATTGCTTGAAGCTGCTTCCTCAGCACTGGGACGGGTTACAAATCAGCTTGGTGTTATTCTGGCACCCAAATTGTGTAACGGCAAACTTGGTCAGTTATATGTTTTTCCTATTGAACCTCAGCGTTTTCTATTAACAATCGCATTAGAATCCGGTTTTGTCAAAAACATGGTAATTGAGTTTCACACTCAATTACCTGTGGAATGCCTTGAATGTGCATGTAGAATTCTTACTACAAAATTTAAAGGCAAAACTATTCAGCAGATGTGCGATGCAGATGAAACTAATTTCAGAGATGTTGGTGATTTGGAGTTAGGTGTCGTAAGATTACTGGTCCCTTCAATTAAAAAACTTTTTGAAACGGGTGAAAAAAGTCAGGTGTTCCTGGAAGGGAAAACAAATGTGTTATTACAGCCAGAGTTTTTTAGCAAGGACAGGATCGGTGCCGTTATAGAAATTTTAGAAGAGAAAAAGCTGTTAATGCACTTATTTGATACATCTCATGATAAAACAGGTATTGTTATCACAATCGGGGGTGAAAATCAAAAAGGGCAATTACAATCATTCAGCATTATTAAAACTAATTATAATATTGGAGGCATGGTTGGGAGTCTCGGAGTAATAGGACCAAAACGAATGCCGTATCCATATTTGATTTCAGTTGTTGAGTATACTGCAAAAGTTATAGGAGAACTGCATTCATAGAGGCGAATAAACTATATTGAATGTTTCTGTCGGGAAAAAAGTATTGTTAATATATTCACAAAGGATGAAGCATGGCTTATAAAAACAAAAAAGATTCTGATATAATGAACGAAAAAAATGAGTGTAAGTCAGTTGATAATGAAGAGCTTCGTGAAGATGTAAAGGATAAAAATAAAGAGGACTCTGAAACTAAAGCCAAAATAGAGACTGCTCAGGAAAAAGAAACTGAAATAAAAGCTGATAAAGAGCAGCAGGAGGAATCTACGATTGATACAGTAGAAGATCTTAAAAAACAATTGGATTCAATGAACAACCGATATTTGCGTTTAATGGCTGAATTTGATAATTTTAAAAAACGTACAATTCGGGATTATGAACGTCTGGTTGATTCTGCTAATGAAAAATTGATACTTGAACTGGTAGATGTCAGAGAAAATTTTGAACGTGCCCTAAAAAGTGGTGAATCTAATCCAAATTATCAGAGTTTTTTTGATGGCATTAAATTAATTTCTAATAAATTTAATACAGTTTTGTGTAATAACGGATTGGAGTCATTTGCTGAGCCTGGAGATGAATTCGACCCCCAAGACCATGATGCTATGATGAAAATGCCACATGAAACTATTCCGGAAGGACATATTGGAGAGATATATGAAAAAGGGTATCGTCTTAAAGGTAAAGTAATTAAACACGCAAAGGTAATCGTATCAAGTGGTAATCCTGAATGTCCGAATGAAGAATCGAAAAATGATGGAGATCAATAATTTAGATGACTAAAACAGATTATTATGAAATTTTAGGCATTTCGAAAAATGCAAGTGAAGATGAGATTAAAAAGGCGTATCGAAAACTGGCTATTAAATATCATCCTGATAAAAACCCGGGTGATAAAGATGCAGAAAATAAATTCAAGGAAGCAACTGAGGCTTATGAGATATTAAAAGATCCGCAGAAAAGGGCGCAGTATGACCAGTTCGGGCATGCCGCATTTCAGCAGGCTGGTGGAGGATTTGGTGGTTTCAGTGGTTTCGGAGGTTTTGATATTTCCGATGCACTTCGTGCTTTCATGAATGATTTTGGAGGAGATTCCGTTTTTTCTGATCTATTCGGATGGGGTGGTAGCCGTAGTAGAAGAACAGGAGGCGCAAGAGGTTTTCGGGGAAACGATCTCCAGATTCGACTTCCACTTACTCTTGAAGAAATTGCGACTGGAACCAAAAAAACCTTGAAAGTGCGGCGAAAAGATCGGTGCAGCAAATGTGGTGGAACAGGTTCGAAAAGTGGAAAACGTAATGTTTGTTCTAAATGCAATGGATCGGGACGTGTAAGGCAGGTTGCTACATCATTTTTTGGACAGGTTATACAGGAAAGTGTGTGTCCTGTATGTCATGGTGAAGGGTATGTTGTTGCAGATGTTTGCAGCAAATGTGGTGGTACAGGTCTGGAATCCTCAGATACTACTGTTAGTGTTGAAATCCCGGCAGGGGTATCAGAAGGGAATTATATTAACGTTCCAGGAAAAGGGGATGCTGGTAAAAACGAAGGACCTTCAGGTGATTTGATCGTCTTGATCCAGGAAACTCCACATGATTTTTTTAAACGCCATGGGATTGATCTGTTGTGTGAAATTGATATCAGTTTTTCTGAAGCCGCACTGGGAACATCAAAAACTGTAGCTACAATAAATGGTAAGGTTAACCTGAAAATTCCGACAGGAACTCAAACTGATAAAATATTTCGATTAAAGGGTAAGGGGCTGCCTTCACTGCATGGAAGCAAGGTTGGAGATCAGTTGATTCAGGTTCATGTGAAAACACCTGAAAAATTAGGGAAAGAGGCAAAAGAACTATTCGAGAGACTTGCAAAAATCGGGATCTGAACAAGGTAGTTCAATTTTAGTTAGTAGCTGTTCAATTGCATCTGTATGTGTCATAATAACTGAGGAATCATTTGGTTTTTGGGTAATAATCCTATTGTGATCACGAATTTCACTGAAAATTTTACGATAAAACTCAGTTACACCATTACATTGAATTGTCAGTTCTTTAAAACTGTTTTCTTCACGAAATGCAAGTGTGGTATTGAGCTTTCCATTTTTAAGTCTTGCCGCCCATTTTTCTATTTTATAAATAGGAACGGCAATTTTTCTGGATGAATAGAGACCTATTCCGAAAGAGATTATTATAGCAATGAGTTCTACTGTAATTATTGGGGGAAGAATAATGCCTAACATACTTTTAAGTTGAAGGTCCTGCATAATGTCATTGCTCATATAATAAAAACTGCCTTTTTGTGATACGGAATTATATAGGCATATAAAGAAACTAAGAGTCAGTAGTGCAGATATAAGAAATGTTAAAAGGATCTGACCAGTAATTTTAAACTGTATGGACCTTTTTATAAAAAAGTTCTTAAATGGGTGTCGAGTGTTTTGATCGTTCACAGTACTGCTGCTCCTTGTTTGGATATTATCTCAAAATTGAAATATAGAACCTTATTTTAATTTTAGCAATAAAAATGGTTTTATAAAGCAAGGACATTCTAAATGTCCACAAAAAAGGAAATTTATGAGTAAAAATTGTATTGATAAAATAGCAGTACTGGATTTTGGTGGTCAGTATGCACATCTGATTGCAAACAGGATTCGAAGACTAGGGGTTTACTCTGAAATTGTACCATGTAATGTCATATCTTCCGAATTAAGAAACTATCGGGGTATTGTACTTTCTGGTTCTCCTTGGAGCGTTCTTGATAAAAACAATCCATGTTTTGATATGGGGTTGTTAAATCTGAATATACCAGTTTTAGGTTTGTGTTATGGACACCAATTATTGGCAAAGGTACTTGGTGGATCTATAAGTAAAGTAAATTCAGGGGAATATGGAAAAGCAATAATGCATATAAAGGCACAATCGCAAATCTTGAACGGTTTAAAAATAAAAGAACAAATATGGATGAGTCATGGTGACTCAATAGATAAACTGCCCGATGGATTTGAAGTCGTCGGTACAACTGCAGACTGTCCATTCGCTGCAGTACAAAATTCTCAGAAAAGATATTATGGACTACAGTTTCATCCTGAAGTTACGGATACTCCATGTGGTATGAAAGTTCTGGGTAATTTTCTGGATATATGTGAATGTGATCGCAAATGGAGTAGTAAGGCATATCTGGAGGAGATCATAAATGAAGTGCAATTTACGTGTAAAAACAAAAAGGTATTTTTACTTGTTTCAGGAGGCGTTGATTCAACTGTGGCGTTTACTCTGTTGAACAGGGCTTTGGGATACGAAAATGTACTTGGCTTACACATTGATAACGGATTGATGAGATATCAGGAATCAGAAGCAATAAAAGATTTTATGACAGATAATGGATACAACAACCTTATGGTATATGATGCTTCAAGGGAATTCATATCAGCATTAAAAGAAATAATTGATCCGGAACAGAAAAGAAACATAATTGGTAATATGTTTATCGCTATTAAAGAAAAGGTGTTTTCAGAACTCAAATTAAATGCAAAAGAGTGGATTCTTGCACAGGGGACTATTTATCCCGATACGATAGAAAGTGCAGGTACACAGCACGCTGATCGTATCAAAACACATCATAACAGGGTAGATCTTGTTCTTGAATTGATTAAAGAAGGAAAGGTAATTGAACCATTATCCCAGTTGTACAAGGATGAGGTAAGAGAACTGGGGAAAGTTTTGGGCATTCCGGATGAACTAATATGGCGTCACCCGTTTCCAGGACCTGGATTGGGTGTGCGCGTATTATGCTCGGATGGTAACGAAAAAACAGATCTTTCAAAATCTGAACAGAATCTCCTGGATTCCTGTATCAGAAACAGTGGCTTTAATGCAACAGTATTACCGGTTCGGAGTGTAGGTGTTCAGGGGGATGAAAGGACGTTTGCACATCCAGTACTTATTACTGGAAAATGTAATTGGGAACATCTGGAAAAACTTTCAACAACAATTACAAATACAGTTGGTGGGATCAATCGGGTTGTATATGGATTAAAAACCGGTAATCCTGTTTATTCTCCTACAGAAAAATATTTAACAAAACAGCGCCTTGATAAACTTCGTGCAGTGGATAAAATTGTTACAGGTTTGTTATTTAAATCGGGTGAATATAGAACAGTATGGCAAATGCCCATTGTGTTACTCCCTATAGTAAACGAAGCTGGTGATGAATGTGTGGTTTTAAGGCCTGTGATATCACAGGAAGCTATGACTGCACAATTTATGCCTTTACAGCAGGAAACAATAAACGCAATCGTAAATCAGATATCAGGCATAAAAGGTGTTGGAGATGTCTTTTATGATATAACACACAAGCCGCCTGCAACTATTGAATGGGAATAGTAGAAACCAGGCTTTTGACTGATGAAAATCCAGGATCGTCTTGTTGTCACAGTATTGGTATGAAATATTTAGGCAGAATCAGAATGTTAACGATTGTTAATAAGCTATGCTGCTTTGTTAAACATGCAGGTGTCCGTATGTTTACTTAACGAAGTTCATCAGGAAATTTTTTTTGTTTAGAATTCAGCTCCAAGACTGAAATAATTAACAGGTGTTCCTATAAAATTTACCCAGTCTGTTGGCCAGCCTCGGTCAAACCGCAGAATGAATATACCAAGATTTGCACGCATACCAAATCCGAAACCACCATATATTTTGTCGGGTAATGGAAGATCGTTTTTGCAGTCTTCAGAATCCCAGGCGTTTCCTATATCAACAAATACTGCTCCATTGACATATCTTATTGCAAAAGGGAGTGGCCAGGCAATTGAAAACTCTTTTATAAATGGAAATCTGAATTCAGAGTTAATTAGTGCAACCTTTGTTCCTGTGATATCAAGATAGTTCCAGCCCCTTAGAGGTGAGGCAAAATCAGAATAAAATGTGTTCTGTACATTTTTATCATACTCATCTGTATTAACCTGATAAAATAACCAGTTTTCATTACCACCAAGAAGAAAGCGGCGTGCTGGGGAGTTGTCACTTAAAGGAAAACTTGCTCCAAGAAAGATACGGTTAGCCCATACAAATTTCTTAAATAGATGTAAATATCCACGAATATCTGTATCAATTGAAACAAAAGGGAAATCGACAAAATTAAAATGTGGTGACAATATCAGCTTCGTTTGGGCTCTTATTCCATTAAGAGGACCTGTAATTCCCCATAAAATATTATCGAAAGAATATTTGAGAGAGGGAAGAAGTGCTGTTGATTCAATCTTTTGCTTTGAACTGTCCTGGGATATTCGTTTAATGTGCCTTGAATAAATTTCAAAATCAATGCGAGAATATAATGAAAAAGGATATTTTACATGAAAAAATGCACCCATTTCTGTGTCGTGAAAAAGCTTTTCGCCATAAATACTTTCAAATGAGTAATCTCTGCTAAAGTAACCACCAAAAAGAAAATCAATTCTTTTACGAAGATATTCGTAAGATGAAAACAGATGCACATAATCTTTGAAATTCCCTTGAATGTCTCCGGCAAAAGTGATTCTATGATTACCCATGATATCACTAAAAGCAATTAATGCCTGACCAGCCGGACTATAATAGGTGCTTATTCCTAATCCAACCGAGATGAGATCAGGAGTAAATTTAAGTCGATAAGGTAACGGGTTTGGTATTATGAAAGATGAATCGGTATTAAAACTGTTATTGGAAAAAGACCCGCTTCCCATGTTCGAAGGAGTTTTGTTCAAATTTACTGATTCACTGGAGATTGAATCTGTTTGAGCTGAATTGGTGTCAAATCTTAATGTAGAATCTGCAGAGTCAGCACTGGAGATGAATTCTGATGTGTCGCCTATTTGTAGTTTGCCATTAGTTGTAGTAATAACACTGTCTTCAGGAACAACTGCCGAATCTGCCGGTGATTTCCTGGCTTTCTGGAAAAATGAAACAGAAGTATCCAGGGATGCTTTAATCCATTGTGTATGAGCGAGTGTGTCACTTAATAAATTGTCAAGAGGTTTTTCAATTAACCAGATATCCCAGCCTTGGTTTTGGAAAAGTGAAAACACAACAGTGTTTTTATCGAAAGACCAGTCTGGGTTTGAGCATCCTCCAGTATAATTTGTAAGCGGCGAAGAGTGGTGAACTGAATCCACTGGAGCGATGTAAATATTGTCAATGCCATTACGGTCTGATGTGAATATAATATGCTTTCCATCAGATGAATAACCAGGATGTTTTTCATTCCAGACAGTATTTGTAATCAATTCAAACTCTCCTGAATTCAAATCAATGATTGCAAGATCGGATGGGTTTGTTCCATAAACATTTAAACCGGATTTGTCTGATTGGTTTGTATCCTGAACTGAGAAGACAATTTTTTTACCATCTGGAGAAAACCTGGGATTTGATTCAAAAAAAGGTGTTTCAGTTAATCGTCGGAGAGAATCAGTCTCTATATTGTAGATATAAATATCATTATAGCCATTGTCTATGCCGGTAAAGACAATCTGATTTTTATCAGGAGACCAGTCGGGATTGGAAATGCTGTTGAGATGAAGCATAATTTTTCTGTGAAGTTTTTTTTGTTTAACATCTACAATCCTGATTTGATCTGAGCCGTCAGCTTTTGTTACAAATGCAAGATAGTTTCCTTCTGGTGACCAACACATGCCGCTTCGAAATGGATGGAAAGATTCAAAATATCCACCATAACCATTTTGGCTTATTTCCTGAATGATTTTTCCCTTGCGATCGGAGATAAGAATTTTTGTATAATCTTTTCTGTCACTGAAAAATGCTATTTTGGAACCATCAGGAGAAATCCTGGGTTGTAAATTAAAATCGTTTTTTGCCTTCAGGTGTGATGTGAGTTGAACAGCATTCTCGTCTGGGTTGATACGTATACCAATTTCTGGCCAGTAAAGACGCTTTAGTTGCTGAATCCATTCTGTCCCAAGTTCCTGGATAGATGTATGGTAAACTTTTTCAAATACAGATTCGATATTTCGTGTTGATTTCAATTCTTGAAGCAATCTGGAAAAGGTGCTTTTACCTCTGCTGGCCTCTAAAAAGAAAAGAAAAGATTGTCCTCCTTTATATGCCATATATCCATTGAGTTCAGGACCTGGTAAAGGTACATTTGAATGTATGGTGCGATCTATTAAAAACATGTCTGCTTCAGCGTCCCAGCCAGTGGACAGATACTCGGCTAACCCCTCATTAAACCACAAAGGAATCTGAATATTACTGAAAAGGATATTCCCAGATTGTTCTGAAATCATTCCGAATATAAAAGCATGTACCAGTTCATGATGTAATACATGCTTGAATTCAGAATATGAGCCATTAAAAGGTACAGCAATTCTATTTTTAAAAATTTCAGTAAATCCGCCAACACCTTCAGGTAAAATCTCAGTTATAATATTTGTTTGGGCAAAGTAGTTGGTATTTCCGTATATTATAAGGGGTATCGGCTGTTTATGAGAGAAATTAAAACGATTGGACAGATTACTGTAAACCTTTTTAAGATATTTGAAACTAGTTTCGGGAAGATTACCTTGGTTTTGATGATAATATATATTAAAATGAGGTGAAGATAGATATTTCCAGGAAAATTCATTATATTGTACCTTGTTTTTTCCAAAGCCTGAAACATG
>JAAYEB010000148.1 GCA_012728995.1 Fibrobacter sp.
AGTTTCTGTTGGAGCTGCAATCCAGGGTGCTATTTTGGGTGGTGATGAAAGTGTTAAAGATGTATTGCTGCTTGATGTAACTCCGCTTTCTTTGGGAATTGAAACATTGGGTGGTGTAATGACAAAACTGATTGAACGCAATACAACAATTCCTACCAAAAAAAGTCAGATTTTTTCAACTGCAGCTGACAGTCAGACAGCAGTGACTATTATGGTATATCAGGGTGAACGTGAGATGGCTGCACATAACCGTTTGCTTGGCAAGTTCGATCTTATCGGAATTCCACCGGCCCCAAGAGGGGTGCCACAGATTGAGGTTACTTTTGACATTGATGCTAACGGGATTCTGAATGTCAGTGCAAAAGATATTGGTACTGGTAAACAGCAGCAGATTCGTATTGAATCTTCAAGCGGTCTTTCCGAGAGTGAAATCCAGCGGATGGTAAATGAAGCGGAGCAAAATGCTGCCCGGGATAAAGAAGAAAAAGAAAAAATCGAAGTAAAAAATCAGGCTGATCAATTGATTTATCAGACAGAAAAAACATTGGGTGAGCTTGACGGAAAGATTTCAGAGGAAGACAAATCAAAAATAACGTCTGCTCTGAATGACCTTAAAGAGAAGGTTAAAAGTGATAACACAGAAGCCATTAAAGCTGCTATTGATTCATTAACAAAAGCTTCGCATGCAATGGCCGAGCAGATGTATAAAGCTGCGGGTGCTGCAGGAGCAGCTGGAGGACAGCCTGGGCCTCAGCCTGGTCCGGAACAAGGTAATAGCGCAAGTGCAAATGAACAAAAAAATAAAGGCAAAGATGGCAGTGATGGTGCTGTAGATGCTGACTATGAAGTAGTTGATTGATAAAAAAAGGGGCGTATTATTACGCCCTTTTCCCCACTTATTACTGAACTGCAATAACTCACTCTCATGACCCTGAAAAGATCCGATCTGTGGGGCCATATCTGCTTCCATGAACGATACAACTTCCGGCTGCTGATTAAGATTGTTAATAAACTGAGTAGAGAGCATCAACTGACGGTTTCGTTTCAAGGTAAAACAACTATACAATAACTGACCAGTATCGTATTATTGATTTTTTATTGATGAAATATCATAACACCATGAGCCATTCAAAGGATCCTGATTGTAATTTTTACACATACCAATCAGGATGTCTTCATGAGATAAAGCCAGATTAAGCACAGTATCATTTCCACCATAATAAATCATGACAGTACCGTCGTCTTTTTTCAAGGCTCCGCATGTAAATACCACTTGTGAAACATGAACATAGACATCATCACGAACCTTGCAATCTGCAGAAGTGGGAAACAGGACAGGAATGCTTGACATTAACACTTCTGATGGATTGTAAATATTATGCAAAGCAACTCCAAGTACATATGGATTACCAGACATGGTTTTACGGACACCATGAAAAATATTTAACCATCCTTGAGAAGTTTTTATGGGTGGTGCACCAGGACCAATTTTGTCTGAAAATGAACTGGGCCCGGCACCTGTTTGCATAATTGGTTCTTTTGAAAATTTCCATTGCCCCTGTTTCAGGCTTGTGGATGTTCCTGTTCTTATCTGGGTGTATAATCCCCCAAGATCTTCATATGTTGAATCATTAGGGCGTAACAATGCAAAATATTTGCCTTCGATTTTTTCCGGAAAAATAACTACATTACGCATGTCTGTTTCAACTATTGGACCAAATCGGGTAAAAGAAATAAAGTCGGTTGTAGAGGCTATGCAGACTCTAACTCTGTTACTGATTTTTGCATGGTAAGCACTGTAAGTTATTATGTAGTTATCATCAATTCTGGTAATTCGCGGGTCCTCAATTCCACCAGATTCCATTTCAATCTGATTCTGTACATCAACTCCATTTTCGAAAATATCGTTTGGGGTAGCAGGAATAAGTGCAGGATAAGGATCTATTTTCCAGTTTGTGATACCATCAGGACTCCTCGCAATCCCCAGAACACTTCGTCCGGATCTTAAATGTGAACGAAAAAGCAATAAAATTTGATTGCCATACTCTGTAACACCTGCATTATGAACTGTAATTACTTTCAGAGCCGGGTCTTTCCAGACACTATTTACCATTTCTGGTGAAAGGACTGGATTTTCTAAAAAACGGATTACAGGTTTGTTGTAATCGACTATATGAACAATATCATTGTTAAAACAGACTTTTCTAAAATCAGTTTCCATTGTTTGAGATTCTCCTGTTGTTGATTGTCAACTTGGATTGCATTTGAGTGTAGTTTTACTGGTATTAATATTGCTGAAATAATCATGCCGAAAACTCTATTGGAGGTATGATTATGAATATTTTCCATTACGATTTATTTGTAGTTGGTACAGGAGGAGCAGGAACCACAGCCGCAATTAAAGCAAGCAATTATGGATGGAAAACAGCAATTGCTGACAAACGGGAATATGGTGGTACATGTGCTTTACGGGGTTGTAATCCAAAAAGAACTATGGCTGGTGCAGCTGAAATAATTTACAGATCACGACATATGCATGAAAAAGGAATTACAGGAGATGTTAAACTTGATTGGATTTCCTTGAAACGATTCACACACTCAATGATCAAAAACATTCCTTCATTTACCGAAAAACGTCTCTCTTCAAACGGGATCGATCTTTTTCATGGTGAATTTTACTTTACAGGTACGAATTCAATGAGCGATGGAAATGTAACTATTGAAGCATCACATATATTAATTGCAACAGGATCTATACCCAAACCAATAAATGTGCCAGGAAATAAATATATTACAAATATTGAAGATTTCCTTGAAGTTGATAGATTACCTCATTCCATGGTGTTTATAGGTGCTGGGTATATATCGATTGAATTTGCACATATACTTGGCAGAATGGGTACTGATATTATAATAATCGAATCAATGCCACATGCATTAAATTCATTTGATAATAATCTGACTGATATGCTCAAAAAGGCATCTGATGAAATCGGAATTAAATTGTTTACTGGTTTGTTGCTTGAGGGAATTGAGAAAACATCGGACAATTATACAGTACATACAAAAGATGGACAGTTCAGAACTGATATGATTGTCCATGGCGCAGGTCGTATTCCAGATATTGAGAATCTACAGTTGGAGAATGCAGGAATTGAACAAGACAAGGGAACTATAGTCGTTAATGAATATCTTCAGTGTACTTCCAATACTGCAGTATATATGGCGGGTGATGTGACTGGGAGATCTATGCGTTTGACGCCTGTTGCTGAAATGGAAGGAGAAATTGCAGCATTCAATATGATCAACGGGAACAGCAAAATCCCCGATTACCATATTATTCCAAGTGTGGTCTTTTCACTTCCATCAATGGCATCTGTCGGGTTGCGTGAAGAGAATCTGGGTGATAATAAAAATCTTTTTAATATCTATTTCCAGAATACTTCAGAAAAACATATTACTAAAAGGCATGGATTAAATTACTCGGCATTTAAAATCATTACAGAAAAAGAGAATGATAAAATACGGGGTGTTCATTTATTGGGACATAACTGTGATGAAGTAATCAATGGTTTTTCTCTTGCTATACGACAAGGCTTAACAATTAATGAACTGAAAGAAACAATCTGGACATTTCCGTCAGTTATGTACGATATCGTTTCCCGCCTGGCTGATTGAAATTCATCTGAGTTCTTTCGCTGTCCAAGGGGCTAAAATGTTTCCCCATAGTCGCTTGTGCTAAGTAATAAGGAATATCTCCGGGTAAAGCCTAAAGGATTGAACAAATAAGTATTATGTGGTAAACCGCCATGGTCTGAAAAGTAAATGTTTTCTAAATTTATTTCGTGGTGAGGGAGTAATTTCACCTTTCAAAATTCTATGTTAAAGTCTTGATTTGTTAAATTCCTCCCTGGTTTTTATGATCAGGTAAAATAAACAAAAAGGAATAAACGGGTGTTGTTAAAATTGGTTTTGAAAAAAAGTTGGTAACTGTTTGTGTATGGTTAGATTAACCCGAATTTCAGGAGCCATATTTGAAAAAATGGTGAAAAAATGAAGATTCAGATTTGACCCTTGAAGATGATACACATATATTACATAATCAGGTGTTTGGTGAAAATGATGGACATAAACGGAAAAGCAAATTTAATTCAACTTAAATGAATACGATTTATCGATGATGAGTTTTAGAGCGGCTCAAACGCGATAAGGATTTTATGGCACTAAAAGTTGTGTTTATCAGGTGATATGGCAAGAATGGTACTTTAATGCTAAATGTGCGCGAAAAAGAATTACAAAAAGCAAACGTACTGATTCAGATTTTAGGTAATTAGGAAGATATTTTATTAATAATTCAGTCTTATTTGGAGGTGAATGATGCGATCCTTTTTGTTTAAAGGGCTGTTTACCACAGCCGCACTCTTTTCAATGACTTTTGCCCAGAATGCACGAATTGATGCATTGGGAGGAATAAATATCATTTCTGACCCTGGAAAGATTTTTTATCTTCCAGGCTATATGAATCAATATCCGGATTTGATTCAGGCTACAGGAGGTACAGGTTCAGCGTCTTTTATTGGAATTAAATCAATTGGCGAGATGATAAATCTTGGTATTGCTGGTACAAGAAATAGTGTATTGACCGAGGGATTTTATGAAAATACTATAAGCAGAATAAATGGATTAACTACTCAGATAGATATTAATGAACAAATGCCATTGGCTCCACATGTTTTGTTTGGACTGGATCTGGATATTATTCAACTGGGTGTTGATCTTTTTCTGGAACTAAATAAAGCAAAGTATTCTTATAAGGCAGAAGAATCATCAGGAGATATAAATGAAAAAGCACGGGTTTCGAATTTTGGTGCGGTTGTAAATGCAAATATAAATGCAGGTGATTTTATTTTTTCTCCTGTTTTCGGAATCAGTTTTCCATCAATGAAACGTAAATACGAAGCCGGTGATGAAACTGTAGAGAATAAACTGGAAAAAGGAAGTTTTTTGAAAGCGGGCCTGGAAGCGGGTATGCCTTTTTTCAGTGCTGACTGGAAAATCGGTTTAATTTTTAATCTATTAAGATATCAAATTGATGAAAATGATAACATTCAGATAAATAATGTAACAAATGCATATGCCGGATTTGAAACCGAGATTCTGCGAGAGGTTCTGTTTACAGGTTTATATAATCTGGGCATAAGTAATTATAAAGATAAACCGGACACTAGTAATCCAACCATTAATAAAGTAAGAGGCATAAATCATTTTATAGCTTTGGGTCTGGAGAAAGACTTGGAAGATGTGTGGATTTTCGACATGCTTACTGTTCGGGGTGGTATAAACTGGATAATAGGTGATAGAGTAGATATTGAGAAGAATGATGATTATCGGATGCGAAGGGACTATGCTGCTAATGAGTCAGATTTTAATCCTACAGTCGGGCTTGGTCTTAGTAAAGGCATTTTTACGTTTGATATACTTTCCAATCTTGGCAGCTGGACAGGCATTTTGTCGGGACCTCCTGTTGTTGCGGCAACCGTGACTCTTGATTTTGGAGGCAGTACCGGTTCGGGTACCAGTTCAACAACTGTTCAGGAACCAGAACCGCAGCCGCTTTTTCCATCACCGGAACCTACACCTCCTCCGCAACAAGAGTATGATTATAACTCAGGGGGATCAGATTTTAGTTTTTAAAAGGCATTAAACAATTATTTATTGGATCTGTTTTATGCAGATCCAATCTTTTTTAAGAAAATAGCTTCCAGCCTTGTTGAATTTACATAATTTCTTCTATAGTTAATCCTGATAGTTACCAGCATTAATTCCTGAAAACTCTGGTTTAAAAATATGCTGCTGAACCGGGATTTGTGTGTTTAAAAGTAATCATGTTTTTGTATTAAATTAATTGGTACTGTTTTAAAAACGGAAATATGACTTCCGTTTTATTTTTTATGCTAATATTAAATTTAAACTATAGGGTTTGGAATAATATACAGTTGTTTTGAATTGTGAACATGCTTTTGAATATTAATTAAGCAGGACAATATAAGTGCATACACTCTTTTGGGTATTCTAATCTGGTGGTGAGATGAAAACTGGATTGAAAATTACTTCGGAAAACGGATCAGCTTTGCTCAGTATACTACTTATTGGATTTATTTTAAATATTGTACTTGGAATATTCTACTTAAATTCTAAAACAACAATAACTAAAAGTGGCGACAGAAGACTAAAGGTTTCATCCTTGAATATTGCAGAGTCCGGAAAAGAAAAATTATATGCAATGATAAATGCTGGAACATTCCAGCCTGGATCCAATAGAAAAGAAACTGTTATAGACAACGAAAATTTTGGTGGAGGTAATGTCACTGTTATCTGTAGCACAGGTTCATCCCGAGACACACTTTTTATACACTCTTGGGGAAAACATGGAGATGAATTTACAGAAATTCAGGTTGTTTCTGTGCTTGAACCGAATATGCCATTTAATGGAATGCCGGCAGCACTACAAGGTGCGATTACGTCAAGAAATAAGGTTTCTCTGACAGGTAATATAAAAGTAGACGGAAGAGATCATGATCCGTTTTGTAATGTTATTGGTTCTGGTACGTTTGGTGTTTATACATGCATGACTTTAAGTATCAATGGCAGTGCTGAAGTAGGCGGGAATGGGCTGGCTCCTGTTGATAAACATGATTATAATTCAGTTAAATCTTCGGTAGTTTTTGAGAATGCTGCGATAACATCTGAATTTGATTCACCGGAGTCGTTTTTAGGACTCCCGTCAGGTGCTTTGGATAATTACAAAGTTTCATCATTAACTGTTCCGTTCAAGGGAATTGTATATGTTACAAATTCAACTGGTCCTGTACACTTTGGTACTTCAAGCGGAATTTTAATAGTACATAACGATGCAGGTGATGCTGAATTGAAAATTAATCAGGGTACATTCAAAGGTCTTATTATTTGTGATAAAATGAATAAAATTAATGGTGTTGCAGAAATAATTGGTGGAATAGTAGCTTTAGGAAAAAACAGTGAATCAATCTTCGGTAATGGTGGAGCTGATATTTGTTACAGTACTGAAGTGTTATCAAATCTTGGAGATTATTGTGAAAACGTCAGAAAGAGAATAGTTGAAATAGTGTGGCAGGAAATATAGTTGAAAATTTAAAGATTTCTTTAATAACATATTGATAGTTTTATAGGAATAACGGAAATCATATTGAATTCCCAGGTTAAAAAATAATTTTTTTTAAAATAAATATTGATACAAGTCGAGATACTATATATATTAATAGTCCTACCGATTGCAAGGCCCTCTTGCAACAATTTGGGTGAAGCGGAAGCGCCGGGTTTTATTACCCGGCGATTCTTTTTTAGAATCCAAAAAAAATTATTTCCAACAAATTCTTGTATCTTCTAAATAAAAGAGTTTATGGAAATAATACGGTGGAGTGTTAAGCCTGTCGTTGCTAGAAAAAGCTACTCAACAGATTAACCTGGTGTGGATAAAACAAGAGTTATCAATTTTACAAAATTATTAGATTATACTTGTTTTTTGGACAAAAAGACTTACTTTCTGGCAATTCCAATGACATTTGGAATATATGGAGTTACAGATGGGTATAATCCGGATTCAGAATATTGTCCAACCCACTCAAATTCTTTATCTTCAGTAATAAGGGCCAGTTGTGCTTCTGAACCACCTTCAAGATACATGGCTCTTTCGATATTCAGGGGCAAGTCTTTAATAATATTGATTAAATTGTGTACAGTGTGTGGCAGTTCGGAGTGAATTAACAGAACATTTCCTGTTTTATCTGTGCCTATAGCAGCAATGCTCCATTTTGGTTGATTCTTGCTCCACACATTTGCGCCTTTGCATGAGATCATTCTGATACTTTGTACAAATGACCTGTATTTTTGTTTCCAGAATCCAAAATCGTCACACTGAAGATCAATAATTTTTAAAATAGGTACACTATTGTTTGTTCTGTTAAAAGCCAGAATTGTTTTATCTTTAGAAAGCCGACTGTTGTTCACATGTTTGGAAGATTTCATCAGAGAAACACTTGTCAGGTAATCTGTCTGATACATGGCTGCATTTATTGCAGCAACAAGATTATGTTTTCTGCACCATTTTTTAACTGAGAGATTTTCTCCTTCTCCCGGAGCTGAGGCGTTAAGTAATAAAAAATCATACCTGTCAGGGTCTATCTTTATTACACGAATTCTTCCTTTTATCGAATCGGAATAAAAGGGAGATTTAAAAACACCAAATTTTAATCCTGGTTCCAAGTTCTGCCAGATAGAATCAGCTTTCGTTGAAACAAAAGATAATAGAATGAAAACAACTGTGTTAAAAAAGGAAATGCGATTGATCATATAGTGAAAAAATAAGCTTTTTAAAACCTGTTAGTCAAAAAGGGATATGATTTGTGTGAGTTGAATGGAAAGCAATGTGTTGACGACTGATTTGAGGGCCTGAATTCAGGCGGCAAAAGTTTCTATTTCAAGATCTTTTTTGCGGATTTTTCCATTTGATGATTTGGGTAAGAAATCACGAATTTCGACATATTTAGGGACTCTTGATTGTTCCAGATGTTCTCTGCAATGTTTCAGTATTTCCTGTTTTGAAATAGTATGACCTTCATTAAAAACTAAAAATGCCTTTGGTGCATAACCAAGGATATCATCTGCGACTCCAATAACAGCAGCTTCATTGACTCCTTCAATCTGATAAAGAACATCCTCTATTTCACGCGGACTTATACGCTCCCCGCCGCTTTTAATAATATCATCTTTACGTGAAACAAAATACAGATACCCGTCCCGATCCATTTTAAAGAAATCGCCACTGAGCAGCACTTTTTCATCAGGGTATATACCAGGTTTTAGAACAGCACCTGTTTCATCCGGTTTATTCCAGTATCCCTTCATAATGTGTGAACCACGTATTACCAGTTCTCCAACTGTATCTGGTTTTTCAATTATATTCCCGGTTTCATCAATCAGCCAGACCTCAGTATTTGGAATGGCTTTACCTACTGATAATGGGCGGTTGTTTATTTCTGATGGATTGAGAAATGAAACTCTTTTGCATTCTGTTAATCCATACATGGAATAAATTTTGGCCTTTTGGAAAACATCTTGAATTTTGTTGATATGAACAGACGCCAGGGCCTGACCTGTATTTGTGATATAACGTACGGAGTTAAAATCGTAGGTGCTTAAATTATTCATTTGTAAAATTAATGCAGCCATGGCAGGTACAATCGGAAATCCTGTAACCTTTTCTTCCACAATTTTCTCAATAGCCTGGTAAGGATATACAAATGCTTTTTCAAGTATTACTGTTCCTCCAAAAAGACAAGACATTAAAACCTGATATAACCCATAATCAAATGATAATGGTAAATAGTTAAGAATAATATCATCAGGCTTGTTTTCCAGATATTTTGTGATCGATCTGGCTGCAGTAAGCATATTGATATGAGTAAGCATTACACCTTTTGGATTTCCTGTGGAACCAGAAGTATAAGCCAGTGCGGCCAGATCCAGATCTATCGATTGTGAAACTGGTTCTGAATCAGAAAATGCCCGAATAAATTCCCCAAAGCCAGCAATTTTTACCGGAAAAGGTAAATCTCCAAATCGTTCCAGAGTGACCGGCATTATTCCATCATGCATTATTTCATAATCTGATACTAATATCAGCTTGAGGGATGGGCATTCAATTTTTTCATTAATGATCAGTTGCATACCGGTGAAATCGGTAACGAGTATTTTTACCTGACAATCATTAAGAATGTAAGAAAGTTTTTTGTGTTTAACCTGCGG
>JAAYEB010000149.1 GCA_012728995.1 Fibrobacter sp.
TACCCCTGGCCCAGGAAGTTTACAGGTCAATTATAAGGAGTGGTGGCTTTCCGCTGATTCAAATACAGGATGACAGTTTTTCACTAATATCATTGCTTGAAGGTAGTGATGAGCAGCTGACCTTCTTCCCAGACAAATTTTATAGAGGACTTGCTGACAATATTGATCATTATGTAAGAATCCTGGCAGACAGAGATCCGCTTTTTCTCTCGAAAGCTGATCCGCGTAAAGTAGTACTCGCAAGTAACAGCACTAAACAATTCAGGGTTTGGCTTGATGAAAAAGAGGACGCAGGAAAATTCACATGGACCCTTTGTCTTTATGGAACAGAAGGGGCAGCACGTGAAGCCGGATTGTCTGAAGAAGAATACTGGCAGCAGATAGCCAAAGCATGCTTCCTTGATCATGATGATCCGCTGAAAAAATGGCGTGAAGTTTCTGGGCAGATGCAGTCTATTCTTGACCACCTCAACAATATGCCGATCCAAAAGGTACACGTTGAAGCCAAAGATACTGATCTGTGGGTCAGTATTGGGGAAAAAAGAAAATGGCTTGGTGGCAGAGGAAGAAACATTCCAAGTTTCGAAATTTTTACATCACCAGACTGGCGTGGTATTGAAGGCAAAATTTACTTCGATCTTCCTCTCTATAGATACGGCAATATTATTAAAGATATCGGACTAGAACTTAAAGAAGGTAAAATTATCAAAGCCCAGGCAGCTCAGAATGAAAATCTTCTTAAAGAGATGATCTCCCAGAAAAATGCCGATAAAATTGGTGAGTTTTCATTAACAGACAGACGTTTTTCACAGATTAACAAATTTATGGCCAATACACTTTTTGATGAAAATTTTGGTGGAGAATTCGGTAATACCCATCTTGCTGTCGGGAAAGCATATCATGATGCGTGTCAATTAAATCCCAAAGATATGAGTGAAGATGATTTTAAAAAACTGGGTTATAACGATTCGCCTGAACATACAGATATTATCGCTACAACAAACCGAAAAGTTACAGCCATACTTGACGATAACAGCAAAAAAGTCATTTATGAAGATGGTGAGTTTCGAATTTAACCTAAATCGGACAATTAGTTTACGATGTGCTGCACAACGTCACTACCTTTCACCGTAATCGTTGTCGTAATCGTAATCGTGCACGAATGAATATTAATAAACGTTCTGGATCTGATTCTTTTGCTAAATGTCCGCGAAGCAGATCGCGTGAAGAAATCGTTACTGTTTATGTTTAATCATAAACCATTGAGCAATACCATATTTAATTTTTTACGCCATAGGTTATTAAATCTGTTCGCACCTGGTAATCCTTAAAATTTGATATGGTCTTAATACACCAAAGAAGATCAAGATTGATTATAAGGCAGGAGCTTTCCAGATAATCCTGAGTGAATCAAGGTGAGCTGATGCTTCCTTTAAAGCAGTTTTCAGTCTCACCAGCTCTCCTTTTGCAGCGTTAATTTCATCTTCGGATATTGACCTGTTTTTTTCTCTAAGTTCAATCAATCGGGTTACTTCACTACCAGCAATCATGTCCATCTTTTTTATGGCATCGTGGATAATATCCTCCATTTTACTTTCCGCGATTTCTGCACTTCTTCGTTCCATTTCAGGAATCAGACGATTTATTATGTCGTTGTTGTCAAGAGCAGACAGATTACCGCATTCCTGTAAAACCTTCAAACCAGGAGGAATCTCTTTTGTTCGATCCTTTAACAATTGATCAACTACAACCCTGACCGGAACAGGCGGCAAAAAACGGCTGGTATTTAATTGTGGTGGTGCGATGCATTCAATAACATAAACTGTTTCAAGAAAAAGTGCAGGTGTTTGATCAGACGGCCAGAAAGCAAGTGATGAATTTCCTGTTTCTGAACCAAGAAAAAGATCGATTCCTTCAAGAACAGCCGGATGATCAGGAGTGAAAAACTCAATATCCTCCCGATGAAGAGCTGTTGTGCGGTCGAATGTGATTACAGGTCGTGAATTCCGAAGGCCAGGAA
>JAAYEB010000150.1 GCA_012728995.1 Fibrobacter sp.
ATTTTCAGTGATCCAAAGATCGTTGAAGAACTGCTTCGTTCTTTTGTTCATGAAGAGTTTATTGAAGAGCTGGATTTCAGTTCACTTAAAAAACTTAATACGAAGTTTGTACCGGTATCCGGAAACTAACGACATGCAGATATAGTTTATGAGATAAAATCAGATGGGCAAAGTGCTTACATTTATCTTTTTCTGGAGTTTCAGTCTACAGTAGACCGGTTCATGGCATTAAGGATGAACCGTTATTTGCTTGAGTTTTATCAGGAGAATCAGCGTCTTAATGGAGAAAAACATTTAAATCCGCCTTTTCCGGTATTAATATATAATGGTGATTCCAAATGGAATGCGCCGACAAGTTTAAGGGAGCTGTTTTATAAATCTTCGGTTCCAAAGAAATATATTCCTGATTTCAGTTATTTCAAGATAGCAATAAACGAGATACCGAAGAGGGAGCTTGTAAAGATACGTAATGCGGTATCAGCAATATTTTATGTAGAAAACAGTACACCGGAAGAGATAAAAGCAAATCGCAAAGAGCTTGTATCGCTGTTGTCATCCGTAATAAAAGATGAAGGGGCACGCATAGTTGATGCAATATTTGAGCGGATGCGAAAAACACAGAAAATAGATAAAAAAGTGTCAGTAATAAAATCGGTTGAAGATTTAGTGGAGGTAACGGGTATGCGGGAAACAGCAGTAAAAAGACATGAAAAACAGATTCTGGAAAAGGGTATCGAGAAAGGCATTGAGAAAAATAAAATTGAAAATGCCCTTAAGCTCATTGAAAGAGGAAAGGATAACAGTTTTATCCATGAAATAACTGGTTTGAGCTTGAAAGAAATACGATCATTACGGAAAGAAAAGAAAAAGATGTAGTTTTTTACAACTTTTTCAGATCATCATGTTAAAGACCGCATTTTGAATTTTTGATAATCTGGTAAGGCATGCTTTTTCTACTGCTGCGGCTTACGGTATAATACGTCAGAATGCGAACCGTGTTGCCTTCGAATTTTGAAAAGATAAAGTTATTTACGATATAAAATCTTTTAACAGGAACTATTAACAGGTTTCCACACGCCCCCAAACCAAAAGTTACAAAGCTGCAATACGTTGTCGCGGGGGTCGTGTGCGCCCGGCGAACATGATGATCAAAATTCTAAGAAAAATGTTATTAGGTACTGGTAGTAATCCCTTTTGACGGTTATATTGAAGGGGGTTTGGATATTGATAACCAGGATATTTGTATGGATGGTAATTATATTACTATAGAGGATGTAATGGGAGGAGAGAAGACCTGGTATGTTTGGATACTGGTTTTCAATAACCCTGTTTTCAGAATAAGAGTGGTCATATTGCCAAGGTGGATCGGCTAAAAACACAGAGAATTTCACAAAACATTTTATTTCACCAAAATAGAAATCTATGGAAGTATATTCATTTACATGAATAATAAAAAAAAAGTATGGTTATTTTCCTCATTTGAGCAGGAAAATCGGGAAGAGCATAAAAGGCGTGCCCGTTTAAGCCTGGAAGAGCGAATACATGAATTTTCAATTATCCAGGAACGGGTATGGGGAAAAGGCTGGACACTTAAACCGATTAAAAAAACTGCACGCTTTGAAACTGTCGAATGGTAAGGATATACTATGTTTTTTTCTGAAGATATGAAAGAGTTGTTGTGCCTATTTGAAAAAAACAAAGTGAAATATGTTATTGTGGGTGGATTTGCAGTAAACTTCTATGGTTATGTTCGTATGACTCAGGATATTGATCTTTTAGTAGTTCCATCAAAAGAAAATGCTGAGAAGGTAATGCTTTCTCTTGCTGAATTCGGTTTTGGTGAAGCCGGTATTCAGGAAGAATACTTTCAAAAAGAGGGAAGTGCAATTCATCTTGGTGTTGAACCAAACCGAATAGACTTGCTTACTCATTTGAAAGGTCCTTCAAATGACCAGATTTATTCGAATTCACAGGTGGTAAAAATAGATGGAATCGATGTGAGAATGATTTCTCTTTCAGACCTTCTGGAGTCGAAACGAAAATCTGATCGCCTGCGGGATCAGGCCGATGCTGAAGAATTAGAACAATTACTTTGAAATTGTTGATCGTCGGGTTATTGTTATTAAAAGTAGCTCTTTGATATGGCCTTTGGGGTTGACCCGGGGAGATGGTCGCCAGGTTGAACTTTAGTACCTTTTTTGGGTCAGGTATTATGATGCGGATATCGGGTTGTGGACATCAACTGATCCGGCGAGTCTGTTCTGGTCGCCATATGTGCATACTGGTAATGCTATTAATCCAATAACAGGAATAGATCCAGATGGAAGCCTGTTGCGTCTTTACGTGCATTTTTCCAGTGCCAGAGCATCCTCAAGGTCTTCCAATTCTTCCTGCATGCGTTCGAAATCGGTCTTGAGGATAACGCTTTTTTTTGTGCCCTTCTCGTCGGTCACGTACTCGATATTTTTCGGTGTTATCATGTTTTTTATGTCCTTTCGAAAAAGCTGTCAATCAAAGTATATACCACAAAATCAATTGTTTAATAGTTTGCCTTAAATTATTTATACCCTGCATATATTACAATATGCGGGAATGCAGGGTAGCATATTATTGTTCTGATATTGCTGAATTGCAACAAGGATTCCAACCCTCAATTTTGGGCAAAATACCACAGATTTTAACACTTGTCCAGATCAGGATGATCAGATCTCTTATCCTGTATATCTTGCTAATCCTGCCTATCCTGGTCAATACACAGGTTTCACACCCCCAATATCAATTTATTGTTCTATTCCTGTTTTGTATTTCGGTTTTTGATTTTTTCTGTTTATTTTTCATGCTTTTTCTCTGGTTCTATTTCGTATTTCGATCATTTTATCAAGATATGACGACATTTGGAAAATAATTTATTTTTGTCGCTTATGGATTGGACGATAAAAATATACCGGCAGAATGGTATTATAAAAAATATAAAATTTATATGGGATAGTAATTTAATCAAACATTTATTCTGTATAAAAAAGACAGAGAAAAACTATTTATAACAGCAAGCTTTTTTTAAAATCATTTTATAATATCGTTCACTATTATTAATGGAAAAATGGTTCGCAGCGATACTGGATTAAATGCATTTTTAGGTGTGAACGATATGTAATCTAAGGAATGTGTTATCTTGCAGGCTTCAGGATCTGATTTTTGGGCTAAATTGTGATGTGCCAAACAGATAAGTGCCTTATATCAATAATTGTGCAATTAAATAGATAATCAGGATACACTTATAGTGATTAACTGTTTAAAAAACAGGAAAAATAATGGTTTTTTTCTTATACTATAACAACAGGGATTTTAGTTAAAGCGATTAAATAGATAAAGGATGAGGTAAATGTTCAAAAATGAGAAATTTTCCAGTTTCAGGCTTTGTAATTACAAAAAAAACCGGAGTACCAAAATGAAATTACACTATTTTACTGGTTTAATCGGTATGTTACTGGTTGTGCTGAATGTCTTTGCCCAGCCACCCGCTCAAGGAGCCAACAAATTCCTTGGAAATATCACAACCAGGGGGCAAGTCAGATCTGATTTTTATAATTACTGGAATCAGATTACAGGCGAAAACGAACACAAGTGGGGTTCGGTTGAGCGGAGCCAGGGCAGCAGAAACTGGGGAAGCGGCGATCAGATTGCCAACTATGCAAAAGAAAAAGGTATACCCTGGAAATTTCATACCCTGATATGGGGAAGCCAGTATCCAAACTGGATTACCAGCCTCTCACAATCACAACAACTTGCAGCCATAGAAGATTGGATGGATGCAGCCGCGAGCAGATATCCTGATGTGGAAATGATCGATGTAGTAAATGAAGCATACCCGTCACACGCGCCGGCACCTTTCAAGAATGCTCTTGGAGGTGACGGGGCTACCGGTTTCGACTGGATAATCAAATCGTTCGAAATGGCAAGAGAAAGATGGCCTGACGCTATTCTTCTTTACAATGATTACAATAACTGCGAATATGACAATGAAGTAAACTGGACTGTGAAATTGGTTGAAGCGATGCTCAAAGCAGACGCTCCAATAGATGCAATAGGCTGTCAGGCTCATGATGCCTGGCAACTGTCTACAAAAAAAGTCAAAGAAAATATAGACAAGCTTGCAGCTACAGGACTTCCGATATTCATTACCGAATACGATATCGGAGAATCCAATGACAGTAAACAAAAACAGATCATGGAGGAGCAGTTTACCATGTTTTGGAATCATCCAAGAATTGTGGGAATTACCTACTGGGGTTATATCGTGGGGTCAACCTGGCGTAATGGTACAGGCTTGATGAGTTCAAATGGAGCTGAACGCCCTGCACTTACCTGGCTTATGGAGTATGTAAAAAATAATCCCGACCCGCCCAATGATTTTCCAGATTTAATGGCCAATGGCGGTGGCGTGACCAGTTATCGCCTGACAGTTGGTGCAAATGGGCGTGGAACTGTCACCCATACACCCGATGAAAACAGTTTTTCTGAAGAAACTCAGGTGACATTTACAGCGACACCATCTGAAGGCTGGATTTTTGACAGTTGGAGTGGTGATGCCAGTGGAAATACGAATCCTTTAACGGTTAATATAAGTAAATCAACAAAAATCACCGCTAATTTCATTACAGAAAACGGTAAACCGGATCTCATTACAAATGGAAACTTCCTCTCCGGTACAGACTCCTGGACTCTCAGATTATATAATGGTGATGCTGAAGGAAGTGTTGAAAATGGAGAGTATAAACTTGATATTAAAGATGCAGGTGCAGAAACCAGAGACGTGCGGCTGATTCAGGCAGATTTACTGCTGGAGCAGGGAAAGTGGTATCGGCTGGTATTTGATGCCTATGCGGCTGAAGAAAAAATGATGTCTGTAAATATCGGAATGGCATCTTCTCCCAAAACGCCGTTTATTAGCAGTGAAATCCAGACAGAATTCAACCTTACTACATCAAAGGAAACTTACAGCGTCGAATTTCCCATGGAAGAAGAGACATGTGACGATTCAAGACTTGAAATCATTCTGGGAACAGGTGCTGCAACTACAGTTTATCTGAGCAATGTCTCACTTTTTGAAATTATTGAACCGCCGGATGCTGTTAATATGCCAAATAAAAAGAATAAAAAACGGCATATAAGTATTTCCAGCAAAGGTTCTTTTGTTGATGTCAGATTTAACAAAATAGAAAAAAACAGTTCATTTACAATTTATGACATGATGGGCAACGTGGTACGTTCAGAGAATTTCAAAAAAGATTTCGGTTCTGATAAAATACTAAGCTTTGATATCGGAAATATCCCCCGCGGCTATTACATCGTTGCAGTCCGGAGTGGAAACCAGCTTGAAACATCAAAGATCGTCGTGATAGGGAAATAACAATTAACGGATGATTAAGATGCTGTCGTTACCAATTATCGTTAATCTGAAGTTTCCGCAGATCTGGTACTGATTTGAAATGAACTGATGAGTGGTAAAAAATATCAGAACTGTGGATTTAATCACACAGTTCTGATATAAAGTGAAGAGAACCGGATATGTTAGAATTTTGCACTCAGAATAAGCTCAGGACGAATCCTTCTTTTTAAGGATTCATCATTATTATTGACATAGTTCCACATCCTGAAACGTGGTGTAATACTCATATTCTTGATTGGCAAAATGTAACGAATATCAAGTACACTGCCGATGTTTTTTACCGGATCTCCGCTGTTTAATGTATCTTCTCTGTCATAATTCTGATTTAATGCAAATCTTACCCTTCCTTCACCGTAACCGGGCTTTATCCTTGCCTCTAAAGATGCAAGCATGCCAAACGGTGCAGAGTGGTCGATCGTATCGATGGCTTTGTGTGCTTCTGTGTTATCATAAAAAGAAACACCAAACCCCGCTCTTATATCCAGAGGTTTTACCGGCTTTATTCCGAGGTCAAGACCTGCTCCATACGCATGAACTGCATCAACAAGAGTGTCATAAGTTCTTACAATGTCGTAATTCATATTCCGATGAACATATCCATTGGGATTTAGAGAAAGGTTTCCGATCTTTATCGGAACTTCAAGAATGTGAAGATAAGAAGTTTTCTTTAATCCGTCATTTTCGGCATTATAGGAACTGGAATACATCGCATTTACAAGTTTGAAAGCAATTGTTTTATCGTCATCTTTTACAGCCGTATATGTGAAATTGGCTCCAAGAATACCTGCGTTCTGAAGGTCATCCCAGCAGCTTGAAACAACTTCGGAATACTTGCTGTCTTCGAAAGCAAGAAGATCAAGAGTACTTGTGCCGCTTTGTGGTATCCGGCCTGCAGAAAAATCAAACATTTTTACATTTACCTTAAACCATGCTTCACCCAGTGAAGCTGAATTCAGTCCTTTTTGCCACAGTAGAGAATTGTCAAAACTGTCCAGATTCTTACCATTGGGGTTATTCAATCTGAATCCAAAAGAGATGTTTTCTTTTACTTTCACATTCAATTTCAGATTCCAGGCATATCTGTGATGATATTCGTTTTTTGATTCCGAATCGATTTTCTTTCCATTTCTATCATTTTTACTGTTGAGATTTATTCTGTAACGGTATTCGACATCACCGTTTACCTTGAATTCTGGTTTAGCCGATACTGTTGAAGAGAAAAGGATTGCCGATAAGGCAGCTCCCAAAATAAGTGATCTTTTCATAAATCCTCCTGTTAGATTTCTGATACACATGTATCTGGAATTTTAATTGTTTGTAAAACTAAAATACCAGAAATTCGTTTGAATCAAATTAAGTGTATGTTATGTTTAAGTTAAAAACAGATAATCCAGTATTCTAATGTATCATGGTATACATGTTTTGACAATGTTCTGGATTCATTATCTGACAATTTTTTTGCGGGATGCAGTGCGGGTAAGTATCGTATACCGGGGCAGATTGGCTACTTGAGAATGAATACATGTTTGGTTGATCTGTGTCTTTTTAGGCTTTGTAGAAAAGAGACAGATTACAAGCGAGGATGTTAACTGTGAATCAGGCAGTTATGATTGCTCTATAACTGCTCAAGTACAGAAACAAGAAAATTCCAGAACTGTTTAACGGATAATATATTGACCCTTTCATCCGGAGAATGTGGATACTGGATTGTCGGGCCGCATGAAACCATATCCATATCAGGGTAATGAGCACCTATTATTCCACATTCCAGTCCGGCATGTATTGCCTGAACCTGAGGCGTTTTTCTGTAAAGCTTTTCGTATACATTTTTCAGTACTGCAAGTAGTTCAGATGAAGGGTCAGGTTTCCATCCCGGATATGCACCACTGAATTCAACATTAAATCCGGCAAGTGACAAGGCACTTAAAACACTGTTCTCAAGATTTCTTCTTGCACTGTCAACCGAACTTCTCAGAAGACACTTTATAACACTTTTCCCGTCATGGCACTCTATGAACGAAAGGTTATTTGATGTTTCAACCAGTCCCTTAACCCTGTCATCCATACGGATTACCCCATCTGGACAAGCATACACAGCTCTTAAAAGGTTACATTGTGCCGGATTGCTCATTACCATATCGGGAATACTGATTCGGGTTAGTTCTAAAGAAATGCCTGGATCGGGTATTGCAAATTCCATTTCAAGAATCCGTGAGTACTCAGTAATAAAAACATTAAATTGACTGTCCAGTTGCCCGGGTACTGTAACTATTGCGAAAGCTTCTCTTGGAATCGCATTTCTTGCTGATCCTCCTGTGAATTTGCCAATATTGATATCAAACTTTTCTGAAGCGGTAAAGAGAAGCCGGTTCATCAGTTTTATTGCATTGGCTCTCCCAAGATTTATATCAATACCTGAATGACCACCCCGCAGTCCTTTTATTACAAGCTCATACGCGTTTCTATCTGTTTCACTTTTTTCCTCCTGATAGCTCATCATACCTGTTGCGTTTATTCCGCCTGCGCAACCGATATAAATTTTCCCCTCTTCTTCGGAATCAAGATTGATATACTTTCTCGCGGTTAAAAGTTGGGGTGATAATCCTTTGGCACCACTCATCCCGGTTTCTTCATCAACAGTAAATAGCAGTTCCAGAGGACCATGTTTCAGCTTGTTGTTTTCAAGTATTGCAAGCATGGCTGCAACACCGATTCCATTATCTGCTCCAAGTGTTGTTCCTTTTGCTTTTACCCACTCACCATCCACATATGGTTCAACAGGATCTTTTCGAAAATCATGTTTTTTGTCACTGTTTTTCTGTGGTACCATATCAAGATGACTCTGAAGCACCACGGCAGGACTGTTTCCTTTACCTTCAGATGCACTTTTTCGTATTAAAATATTCCCGCATTCATCCTTTTGGACCGGATATCCAAGTCCTCTTGCAAATTCTTCTATGTATGCAATAACAGGCCCTTCAAAACCGGATGGCCTTGGAGTTGAACAGATATTGGAAAAATGTTTCCAAAGAAGTTTGGGTTCAAGCTCTTGCAGTTGGTCCATAATCATCTCCTTGTATAATTTTTATCCGGATCCGGACCGGATACAGGTATTTGAAGGTAATCTATCAATTTCCAGACCAATATAATTTATGAAAAGAAGCGAAGAACTGTCGTATTTCTAAACATGAGCAGATTTCCATGAATAAAATTATATTCATTTTTAAGATGATGAATGAAAAGAGTAAATTGCAGTTTACTCATATTGAATGAATTTGTTTAATATTCATTTTTTGATAAAGAGTACAAAATGGTAGATTCAATACGAAAACTTTTGTATAATGCGGTAGGAAACAGGGCTTTTCCCGGGTGTGTTGCCGGAGTTCGCTATGGAACAAAACAGGAGATTATTGCCTGTGGCAACCATACATACGATTCCGATTCAAAACCTGTTAACGAGAATACTGTATACGATGTAGCATCAATTACAAAAGCAGTGCCGGTTTCGTGCCTGGCATTAAAACTGATTGATGAAAGGAAGCTTGGCCGCAAACAAAGATTGATTGAGTTTATTCCTGAACTTGCCGGAGCATATAAGGATATTATTACAATTGATAATCTTCTGACCCAGACACTCGATTTCGATTTTCGTCTTTCACAATGTAAAAATTTGCCATCAGAACAGATATTAAAAAAAGTCCTTGAAGTGGATCTCAAATCCCGGCCTGGATTCAGTTATTCTTACGCAAATGCAACAAGTATTCTTCTTGGTATTGCAATTGAGCGTTGTTGCGGGAATGATCTTGCTCAAATTGCGAATGATACTTTTTTTACCCCGCTGAAAATGGATTCAACAACTTTTTATCCGCAAAATATTGATCGTGAGATAATAGCACCAACTGAATACGATTCCTGGAGGGGGAGGGTTATTCAGGGAGAGGTTCATGATGAAAGTACTTGGGCATTACGTCCGAAAATTGTTGGTGCTGCTGGTCTTTTTTCAACTGTACCGGATCTTATGAAATTTATGGATATGTTACTGAATGGGGGAGTGTTGAACGGTAAAAAGTACCTGAGTCCACAAATAATTTCACAAATGTATACTAATCAATTACCTGGCAGTAATCAGTGTGTCGGGCTTGGCTGGGAACTGAATCAGAAGAGTTTTATGGGTGGTAATTGTTCCATAACAGCTTTTGGAAAAACCGGTTTCACCGGGTGCTCAATTGTAGCAGATATAAAAAAACAGAGCGGCTATGTTCTGCTTTCAAATCATGTCTATCCAGAACGAAAGCCGGATCGTACCGATATAAACCGGATAAGGAGCCAATTGGGTGATATGGTTTGGGGTCTGTGATAACCGGAGGAGAGACCTGCTCTCTTTTTCCTGTGTCTCGGGGTCGGAATTGTTTTCTATATTTTCTTTTTCAATGATTCGGTATCGATACTAAGCCAGATTTCCTACCCCGATACAAATATTTACAATGTTTTTGTTATCTCACTATTTTGTTATTCCAGAAAACAACCGATTTGTTTTTAGTAAATGATGTTTACAGGAATTTTTGGAACAGGGTGGTATTATTGTATATTATTTATCTTTAAATAATCGGAAAAAATCATGAAAGGAGTCATTAATGGGAGGACAATCCCGTTTTTCTAAAAATATTATCTGCATTGGTGCGGGGTATGTTGGTGGCCCTACAATGGCAATGATTGCAGCAAAATGTCCTCAGTACAAAGTTACTGTTGTAGACATTAATGCTGAACGTATAGATGCCTGGAATTCTGAAAATCTTCCTATATTTGAACCTGGTTTGTATGAAGTTGTAAAACAGGCAAGGGGAAGAAACCTGTTTTTTTCTACTGAAATAGAAAAGGCAATAAAAGAAGCACAAATAGTTTTTGTTTCGGTAAATACTCCTACTAAAACGTTTGGTGAGGGCGCTGGTAAAGCCGCAGATCTTCAATACTGGGAAAAAACAGCTCGTGATATCATTAGAGCATCAGATACTGATAAAATAATAGTTGAGAAAAGTACTCTTCCTGTGCGAACAGCCAGTGCAATGGAGAGAATTCTTAATGCGAATGATAAAGGTATTCATTTTGAAGTGGTCTCAAATCCGGAATTTCTTGCTGAAGGTACGGCTGTCGCAGATCTTGAAAATCCCGACAGGGTCTTAATCGGGTCGCAAATGACAGAAACCGGATTAAAAGCTTGTAAAGAAATTGTTGAGATCTATGCGAATTGGGTTCCTGCCCAAAAAATTCTTACAAGTAATGTCTGGAGTTCTGAACTCTCGAAACTTGTAGCAAATGCTTTTCTGGCACAGAGGATCTCATCAATAAACAGTATCTCTGCACTGTGTGAATATACAGAAGCCAATGTTTCTGAAGTTGCCGGGGCTATTGCTATGGACAGCAGAATTGGACCCAAATTCCTTAATGCAAGCATTGGATTTGGTGGTTCCTGCTTTAAAAAAGATATTCTGAACCTGGTTTATATATGCGAAAGCTACGGGTTGCATGAGGTTGCCAGATACTGGGAAAACGTTGTTCTCATGAACGATTACCAGAAACGGCGATTTGTTAAGACCATGATCAGGACCATGTTCAATACAGTCGCGGGTAAACGAATTGCACTGTTCGGGTTTGCATTTAAAGCAAATACCGGAGACACAAGGGAATCACCTGCAATTGATGTAACCAGGCAGTTGGCTGAGGAGAGGGCAAAGGTTGTAATTACTGACCCTAAGGCTCTTGACAATGCTAAAATGGATCTTCAGTCCTGTTTGGAATTTGTAGAGTTTTGTGAAGATCCGTACGAGGCTGCAAAAGGGGCTCACGCAATTGCTCTAATGACAGAGTGGAATGAATATAAAAAGCTGGATTATCAAAAAATATATTCCCAAATGGAGAAACCGGCATTTGTTTTTGATGGCAGGAATATTCTTGACCACAAACTTCTTTTTGAAATCGGGTTTAACGTATTTCCTCTGGGAAGAGTTCCCTTAACTCATTTGTAGTATTTTTAAGGGAACCGGATAACCCCGTTTTAATGGACTATGTTTCATTTGGGGCTGAAGGTTCCTTTTTTATATTTCTGTTTTCCTTATTCCCTTAATAAAAACCTGTCAGTCGTCCGATACATTTAACTCATTAACATGACTGTTTTTAAACTCTTTCCTGTGCCGGATAATACCCCCCTTTAACATGTAAATTACATCTTCAGCGATATTGGTCGTCTGATCTGCAATACGTTCAAGATGTCTGAATATGGATGAGTAATGAAGTAACTGGCCGGTCAGGGATGGATTGATATGTATTAAGTCATTTACAAGGCCAAATGAGTCCTTGTAAAATGAGTCAACTTCATCATCTGCGACAAGGACCGAAAGTGCAAGATTCGTATCCCGTTGAATCAGTGAGTCAATGCTTTTTTTCAGCATCAGAACCGCTTTTTCGGACATGGAAAGAAAAATATCATGAAGTTCAACCGGGGGTTGAGATTCAAGTGATGTAGTACGCTCTGCAATGTTAACTGAAAGATCGGCTATTCTTTCGAGGTCATTATTTATTTTCAAGACAGAGACTATGAACCGCAGATCTTTTGCAACCGGCTGATACAACGCAAGTATTTTCAGGCAATCTTCCTCAATTTCCACTTCGACTGTGTCAATCTCATTATCCGAAACAATTACTTTCCCGGCAAGTTCATAATCAAGTTCAAGTACAGATGTGACCGAATATTTTACACTCTCTTCAACGAGCGTACATAGTCCAAGTATGCTCTTTTTCAGTTTTTCTATTTCAAAATAAAAGTGAGATGACATATTATTACCTCCAGCTTCTTAATCTTCAATCTTTTGGCGTGGATTCGGTTACTTTGGTTACTAATGTGTTCCATTGAGTACCGATACGGCCCTGTTTTATAACGAACCAATACAATCTTTTTAAACAGCTATAACTTGTTCAACAATTATCCAAAACGTCCGGTTATATATTCCTCTGTCTGTTTATTTTTTGGATTTGTAAAAATATCCCTGGTTTTACCGGTTTCGATCAGGTTACCAACATAGAAAAAAGCAGTTTGATCGGAAACCCTTGCTGCCTGTTGCATGTTGTGAGTGACAATTACAATTGTAACATCATTTTTAAGCTCCTGAATCAGTTCTTCAATGCGATTGGTTGATTGCGGATCAAGAGAGCTTGTCGGTTCATCCATAAGAAGCACTTCAGGATTAACAGCAAGGGCTCGGGCAATGCAGAGACGCTGCTGTTGTCCACCCGAAAGGCTTGCGCCCGGATCTTTCAGCCTGTCCTTGACTTCATTAAAAAGCGCAGACTGTATCAATGCTTTTTCACAAACTTCAAGAAGAAAGCTCCTGTTACGAATGCCAACCAGTTTGAGTCCTGCTACGACGTTGTCGAATATTGACATCGTAGGAAACGGAGTCGGTTTCTGGAACACCATACCAACACGTCTGCGGATTGTGACAGGATCAACTTTGTGGTCGTAAATGTTTTTACCGTCAAGAAGAACTTTCCCGCTTATTTCGGTACCACGGGTAAGGTCGTGCATTCTGTTAAGGGCTCTGAGGAAAGTAGTTTTCCCGCATCCTGACGGACCAATAAGGGCAGTTACCTGTTTTTCCTGAAAAGTAATGGATACATCACGAACACCTGTAGTTGAACCATATTTGACAGTAAGGTTTTCTGTTTTCATTCTCAAATGGGGTAAAGGTGGTCCATCTTTATCAATAATTGTAAAAGAGTTGTTCTTGATACTGGTAACATTTGCTTTTATCGATTCGGTACAGTTCATCTGCTGTTCCCTTTCTTCTGAAGATTGTTGCCGGATGCCAGGTGGGCAATTACAAAAGATATAACTACAAACCCGAACAAAACTATGGCAGCCGCCCACCCCATCCTGTGCCAGTGCTCGTAAGGGCTGATTGCGAGACTGTAAAGACGCTGGGGAAGAGTGTCAACTGGTCCAAAAAACATTCCGGTCCAGTGTTTTGGAAGGTAATTGTTGCCAAATGAGGTAAAAAGCAAGGGAGCCGCTTCACCGGCTGCACGCGAAAAAGCAATCAAAAATCCGGTTATAAGACCTGTTCGCGCTGCAGGAACAATTGCAGATAACACAACTCTCCATCTGGGTAAACCTAATGCCAGCCCGGCTTCCCTTATGGACCATGGGATGATTGAAAGTGCACTTTCGGTGGATCGCGCTATAATGGGAAGCATGACTATTGCAAGTGCGGCAGAACCACTGATACCTGAAAATGTACCCATTGGCTTGACAATAAGTACAAATGCAAGTAAGCCTTTTAATACAGCAGGCATTCCGTTCAATGTGTCGTTCATGATTCTAAGAACCGGATTGAGAATGTGGTCCGGGTATTCTGACAGCAGAATCCCTGTTCCAAGTCCGACGGGAATGGCAAAAAGAAGTGCCATTATGTCGACAACCAGTGTCCCTGCCATTGTGTGTACAAGCCCGGTAGGCTGTCCCTGCATCGCACGTGTCGGTGAACCAAGTTCCTGGGTAAAAAGATCAAGATTCAATGCACTTATACCATTGACTATAACATACGAGGACATGATTAGCAGGGGTAAAATGACAATAATAGTATTTATAACCAGAAAGGATAAAAATAATCTGTCCAGAATGTATCTGTATCTAAGGGTTTTCATACCATCTGTCCTCCTGCAAAAGCAAACTTTCTGCTTATCCATGCAGCCAGTAGATTGACTATAAGTGAGATGGCAAAAAGGGCCAGACCAACAGCCATCAGACTGGAGTAATGAATGTTACCTACTGCTTCACGGAACTCATTAATAATTACCGAAGGCATTGTTGCTCCGGGACCAAAGAGAGTAAAAGGAAGGGTGTTTTTATTTCCGATAAGCATCGCTACTGCCATGGTTTCTCCTATTGCCCTTCCAAAAGAAAGGATAACTCCGGCAAGAATTCCACTTCTGCTATAAGGAAGAACAGCCATCAGTATTACTTCACGATGTGTGGCACCAAGAGCCCATGAGGCTTCACGCTGTTCACGGGGGACAAGGCGGATTGCATCTCGTGTGAGTGCAGCAGTATAGGGAAGAACCATCAGGGCAAGTATAATGGTTGCAGTACTCATGCCAAATCCTATAGGATTTCCAAGCAGCGGAACCAGTGCCGGAAAATTATCTGTCGACCAGGAAAAAAAAGGCATATATACACAGTCACGCATCCACGGGGTAAATACAAAAATTCCCCAGATTCCAACAACAACACTTGGAACTGCAGCTATAAGGTTTACAAGATTGTCTACTATGACAGAAAGCCATCTCGGAGCGTACTCAGCAGTAAAGATTGCGATGGCAACAGCAGGAACAAACGAGAGGACAAGAGCACCGATACTGGTAAAAAGAGTACCTGCAATGAATGTCAGGGCGCCAAACTCCAGATTTATTGCCGGATCCCATACTGCTTTCAATGGAAATCCCAATACACCGAACCTGGTTATTGCTTCTTTACTCTCTCCATACAGTACAAATGCCATGACTATTGTAAGTAAAACTATGCTTATACCCAGAAATACTGCCATGGACAGAAAGATCCGGTCTCCCGGCTTGCGATAAATCAAGGAGATAGGTTTTTTCAGTAATTCATAGTTAATAGTATTTATTTTCATTGGTTATCCTGAAAGTAAGAGGAAAGGGGTTAAGTCCCTTTCCTGCCGTTCTGTATCTATTTTAATTTACTGGATTCAATTAATTGACTTCCAATTGGTTTGTTTTCCCATTTTAACTGTTTGATCATTGCAACGTTTCTCTTGACTGCTGCCTGGGGAAGTTTTGCGTAACCCAGAGATTCAGATAATTCCTGTCCGTCTGTAATTGCCCATATCAAAAATTTGACAAGTTCTTCTGCTTCATTTTGATTTGTAATAGCCTTGTTCTTATCAAGGTTTTCATAAACAAGCATCCATGTAAAACCGGCAACCGGATACCCTTTGGCTGCAGATGTATTGGTGAAAAGAGCTCTTGTATCTTCAGGCAGATCAATGTCGGCCGCTGCAGTAGTTGCACTGAAACTGGGTTTTATTGTATTACCTGATGAATTGACCAGATATGCATAGGAGATCTTGTTTAAAAGTGCATAAGAAAAACTTACATATCCGATTGATCCGGGAGAATTCCTGACTGTTCCCGCAACCCCTTCGTTTCCGTATGCACCTATTCCGACAGGCCAGTTTACACTTGTAGCAAAGCCAACTTTTTGTGCCCATTCTTTCGAGACACTGCTAAGATAACTGGTCCAGATATTTGTTGTTCCGGATCCGTCACTTCGGTGTACAACTGTTATTGGCAATGAAGGCAGTTTTGTTTTGGGATTAAGTTTTGAAATTCTGGAATCGTTCCACTTTTTAATTTTTCCTGAAAATATATCCGTAAGGACTTCACCATTTAAAACCAGACCTTTTTCTATACCTGGCAGATTATATACCGCAACAACATCAGCAAGTGTTATGGGCATATTGAACGCTTTCCCACCGGATTTCTTTTCAATAGATTCCATAATATCATCTTTAAGATACGCTTCAGTCATCCCGAACATGATCGTTTGTTCCGAAAACTGCCGAATCCCGCCACCTGAACCAATTGATTGGTAATTGACAGTGACTTTCTGGTTGGTCAGTTCCCTGTACGAATCAGCCATTGCTGTAATAAGGGGAGCAGGAAATGATGCCCCTGCGCCAATTATGTCGATTCTTTCTGAATATGCAACTTGTGTTAATAAAAGAAGTGCAGTTAAAAGGATCTGTTTTTTCATTTGAACTCCTCTGTGTAATCTTATTAATAATGAAAAGTATATACTGTCAAATAAAACTCTTCAGCTACTCACAACCTGATTTCAATAAATCCTGTAGTTTGTCTTATGTTTATTTTCCTTCCATCTGATTAAATTCAACCTCATAAAAAAGATAAACGTTTAATGTTAGAATGATGTTAAGAGATGATTAATATTTCGCATGATTTTAACTGAATGTTAACCTCCTTTTGATTTTTGAAATAAAAGAATGAGTCTGATTACCTTAATAAGGGATAAATTTATCACAGTGAATATCAGTGAGCTTCTGCTGGAGTCAGTCATATACCCTTTTTAAAACAGTTAAAACTCAAGTTACATATTACCTAATAGTATCGATTCCTTTGCGCGAGTCTTTTTCGCGATGAGTACTAAAACAAATGCGAAATCTGATATCAACTAAAAAATCATTAACAATTGTAAGAAGGATGTTATGGCACGGCAAGGAGTTTGTTTTTATCGTTTTTTGCCTGATGATTTTTTGTTCGGTTCATCGTCAGGAAAAAAATGTATAAAAAGGGGTAAAAAGAAAGAAAAGGAATTTCCAAAAACCTTACAGGCATGATTCACTGATATGGATCATTCATAATAAAAAATCGAATTGGATGAATATGCAGATATTTTATGTGAGTAGGAGTCGGCTCCTTTTAGACCGAGGGATATTGATCCGGATCCGGGGCTTTATCCCGAAGGATGTTCGGATGAAATACCTTTCAACTATCCGGCAGCATTAGATTTAACGATTGGCATTTAATAATGATGTAATCTGCCTGGTGATCCCGATAGTTTTATCAGGTTTCATATTTATTTCTGATATTAAACAAAACAACCATCTCTCCCTTTGGTGGATGTTTGTCAAAATGGGAGAGCAGTTCTTTTGGTGTTCCGCGAAGAAACTCCTCATAAAATTTAGTCAATTCACGTGCTATAACAATTTGAATTTCACCAAGTGTATCATTTAACTCCTTCAATACTTTAAGTATTCTGTGCGGAGTTTCGTAAAAGATTATTGTCCTGGGTTCCTCTTTCAAAGACAAAAACAGCTTGATTCTTCGGGAACTTTTGTGCGGGAGAAAATTTTCGAAAATAAAACGGTCTGTAGGAAGGCCGCTGCCGACCAGTGCACAGAGAAATGCAGAAGCCCCAGGAACAGGAACAATTTTAACATTCTCCCTGATTGCTGCTCTGACAAGAAAAAATGCCGGATCTGCAATTCCAGGGGTCCCGGCATCAGTAATAAGTGCCATCTCCTCATTTTCTTTGAGACGACAAACCAGTGATGGGGTTACTTTTTCCTTGTTAAAGTCGTGATAACGGAAAACAGGAGTTTCGATTTCATAATGAGAAAGAAGTTTACGTGATACACGTGTGTCTTCAGCAAGAATCGAATTTACTTTCTTAAGTATCTCGATTGCCCTGAAAGAAAAATCTTCAAGATTTCCAATCGGTGTTGATACTATATATAATGCCACTCAATACCCCTCAAGTTTTGCGATTCGGATAATTTTTTTCGTTTTCTGGCGTCTGTTGGAAGCTTCAAGTTTTGCATAATAAGTGCCATTGGCTATGCGGTAACCATCATTATCTCTTCCGTCCCATTTAACTTCCTGATAACCGATAATGTTGAAAAAAGACCATTGCCTGATACGTTTTCCACTGACAGTATAAATGCTTAGTTTGACTTTATCGGCAAGATCTGTCAGCAAATAGGCAAATCGTATTACCTGTATAGTACCGTCTATTCTTGTCTTTGCCGTAAACGGGTTGGGATGACATGAAAGAAACCTGACCGAAAGATCCTCACCCGGCATATACTCAAATGTACGTGATATGCTGTTCCCGGCAAGATCACTCGCTGTAACAGTGAGTGAATCGATACTGTTTTCTGTTTGCGGATATGCTGTTATGGTTATATTACCAAGATCATTCGCGCATTCGATTTGAGAATGAAGATCAGACTGGAGTTCTTTTCTGTTTATGAACATATTTATCGAAGAGGGAAGAACACCGGAGGGATCAGAAAAAAACAGCGTAAAAGGTTTGTTTCTGGCTGCATAATCCAATGTATTAAGCACCTGGTCTGCAACAGAAACAGTGATATCCGGCGGGTCAAGATCACCCAGTTTTGCAAGTGCAAATGGACCAGGTAACGAGGTTTTAATCGAATACAGGGAACCTCCCATGTTTCCTGTTGATAAGGACCTCCAGCTTGATATCGTTGTATCATAATACATTATTGCAATTCTGGATGTATAGTCATTTTTAGTTTCCAGACCGGATTCAGCTATTTGGGGTATAAATTTCCAGAAAAGTGAATCGGATGTTTTCAAAGCAGGCCTGATACCGGTTATAAACTGTCTGGAAGAGCCGTTTTGAAGTGGCAGCCAGTTTGATTCTGTTTTCAGAGGAGATTTTTGCTGCAGTGATTTTTCAAACAGAAAAACACGGTATTTCTGGTCAAAATCTTGTGACGGACTCAGAGAAAAACCACCATTAAAGGATTCCAGTGTATCAGAAGTCAGTTTAAGATCTTTGTAAACGACCACAGACTTTCCGTAGACTGTATTGTTTTCATGAAGGATCTCTTTTGTTTTGTTATCAGGATCTATCCATCCCCCAAAACCAATAACACCTTGAGTGTCGGGCAGGGCAAAATCCAAAGTCAGTGTTTTTCCCGGTTCCAGTGAATTCCTTGAATTCAGGATGATAATTGTATCCTGTACCAGCTTGTCTTTTTCAAAAAAGAAAAGTACCTTGCAGCCAGGAGCTTTTAAATTACCGATATTGATTATGGAGCACCTGCATCTAAGGGAATCCCTTTTCCAGAAAAGATTGAGAGTCGTATCTATAAAAGTAAGATCCGGACGTCCGGTCAAATCAAAACTGAATAAAGCACTTTCTTTTGATTCTTTATTGGAAAGCAGTCTGAAACGGACAAGCAGCTTTTCGGTAATGTCACCATTATACCCGAGGAAAACTTTTTCGGAACTGCTCCAGTAATCAAGTGAATCATTGACCATTTTTATTCCTGTAAAATCAATTTCCGGTCTCCATGAAGATGAGATCGCGTAATTACAGTATATTTCGGTAAATTCAAATGATGAATCACTCGAAAGTCTGCATTTAATAAAAACACTGTCGCCAAATGAAGCTTTTGATAACGACAGGTGGGTATCAAATATCATTAAACTGTCTTTTGAAAATGGTATCCAGCCCCGAATTTCAGTGGAATCGTTCCAGGCATATGCACGAACCAGTCCTGATGCAGTTTGTGCACTGTCCTTAACTGCAAAATTGTATGAGAATGTACTGTCAGTAATCGAATCAACAACCTGATTCCATATTTCATCTCCTGATTTAACAATTACTCTAAGAGTGCCATTGGTAACAGGTGAACAAATACCACTTACAGATAAGCTGTCTCCAGGTGTCAAAGATGAATTAGCGAGCGTAAGTGCCAGTGTGTCTGGTGTCATAATCCATGGAAGAGCCGGATCGCCCAGAAGATTATATTGACGTACCAGATCCAGGTAGTGTTCACCGTGTCTTACAAGCATGCTCGTTTCACAAAATTTAATGAGATCACCTGTTGATTCGAAATCACCATGAATCGCATTTTGAAGAATCAGTTTATTTAGAAGCAGATTACCGCTGCTTGAAGTATATGCTGAGGCACCATAAAAACAGACAGCTCCGTTTTCATCAGTACGTATAAACTCTTCACCCAGGGACCGGTAGAATACACTTTCAAAAAAACCGGTGAGACAGGTAAAGCTGAAGATTGCAGGCAGTTTTCCACTTTTGCCCCACTGGCCATTATAAAGGCGGGAGAGATCTTTATAACCGAAAAAGTTGTTGTCAGACCAGATGTTTCCGCCGCCATGCCCGTTAAAGTTTACAATGTAAACTCCTGAATTGATATAATCGGCAATCTGTTTAGAGGCTGTAAATTCATCCTTGTAATATCTCGAGCCCGGATCTGCATCAAGACGATAGATATTCATTGATGATCCGATCTGGTTATTGACAACCTCAGTATTGAATTCTGTAAATTTTTGTTCACCGCCTCCCAGCAGAAGAATGTTGTCGCGCCAGAAACCTCTTTGCAGATTGTTTATATAATTTACAGTTTTATTCACAAGAGTTCGCATTTCCAGGCGGTTTTGTGCTGGAAATCTCCCAACTGCAAGATCCATAAAATTGTCTTTACCGCATACCATGGTAAAGTAGCAGTCATTTGCTCCAGGGCCCCATCCGGGAAATCTCGAAAGCTTCGTGGGTACAATATTTCGGGAGCGGTTCTTTTTGTCCAAATCATGTGATGTATCCCCTCCAAGCAATAGATATCTGGGAGGATTGTTCCCATTGTTAAAGAGGTATGCAAGAAAGGAACGAATACTTTCAGGGTCTCTGATCCCCCATGAAAAGCTGTTATAGATATCATCAATGTCTACAAAAGCAGTTTTCAGACCGCGTTTGGTGTGAGTTTCAAGCAGTACTTTCAGCTCTGTACTGAAAGAATCAACACTGATTGCAATGTAATCGGAATTTAGGACGTGGTTCCAGTTACTGATGATAGTATCAGGTTTCATGCCCGCCGGGTTTAGTCGCTTCGAAACCGCTTGTGCCAGATAAGTTGTATTAACTGCCAGGCTGTCCTGAAAAACAAGAGTATATGTTGAGCTCTGCTGTCCTGTACCTTTTTCCGTTAGAAATTTTGTAAAGAAACGGTTTCTTTTTATATCCCATAATTCAATCTTGTCGGACGAAAATCCTGAAATACCATATTCCACAACCGAATATTTTGTGTCGGGCGGGTTCTTGAATTTTATTTGATCATCAAGAGCGTGATATCCTCTGGGGTACTCCAGTTCAACCCAGTTAAGCGCACTGCGATCAAAATAACCCCTGTTTTGAGGACAAAGGAAACTGATTCTGTTATCATTCTCTTTTAGCCCTTTGACATGGAATGTATCGCTGTAGAAAATGTATCTGCTCTGACCATCCCATTTTATCTGATTTATCTTTCCGGGGGAATCCTGATTTAAAAGTATTTCAAGAATATGATCAGGTTTAACTGTATTAGTACTGGTAAGTCCCATAAGACTGATCTTCAGACGGGCATAACCGTCGGATGCAGGAGCTGGAACCGATATGGAAAAATCGGTGAGTTCGTTATTACCAATTATACCCCAGTACCAGTTATCTTCTGAATCGGTATTTTCTGGAGAATCTGTAATATATTCCGGTGTCTGATCTGTGATGTTTCCAAGCCATCTGATATCATTGTCTTCCTCAAAATGAACCGTATCCGGAAAACTTTGTGCAATAACGAGGTTGGATGAATATAAGGTTGGGTCCTTGATCCTTTCACCAGATACTTCTGTAACTCTGGCTCCAATTTCATTATTATCCCAGGTAAGCCAATAAACATTAGTATTGGAAAACTGTTCATAATGGTTTTGCGATCCACGAAGGTATTGGCCATAAAAGAGAATCCGGTCGTCTGAAGAAAGAGTTTTTTTTCCAGAACCTTGAATATACAACGGAATTTGCCGGTTTTTTTCATATAATCGGTATGATCTTGAAGGAGTGCTGTTAACAGGTACACCCAGGGCTTTAAGTTCAGATGCTTTAATCTCATAAATACCATCTCTGTCAACCTCTATTTTTATACCTGTATTAAATGGATATTGCGGCAGGTCATCAAATTGAGATTTTTTGAGAGGACGCTGTATCGGGATGCGGATAATTCCGTTACGTATCGATATATCATCTGAATTAACAGTGTGGAAGATATCATTAAAAAAGGTAACTGTAATTGTACCTTTTATGTTGCCATTGGTTTTCAGATTAGTCGATTCAAAACTGCACCATTGTAAATAATCCTTTCCGGACCAGCCGTTAGCCAGATATTTACAGGGTGCAGTTACGGATTTTGATGAATCAGTTAAGATGATTTCGCAGGAAAAATTATTTGATGGATCGGAAGAGAATGCGAAATAAAAGGATTGCTCGTTTTGTGATTGCTGTGCCAAATCGAAACCGGCACTAAACGAATCTCTGGTAAGTTGAATGTCATTAAATTCTACAGGTTTACCAGATATAAGGTAAACATTTAATAACAGGATAATAGTAACTTGAAAGTGAAAATTACGGAACATGAAAAAACCCGACTTTTAGAGATCTCGTTTCAGCAGCATCAGTGAAAAGTGCGTAATGCAACTGGCCGGTTGTAAGTGGGAAAAGTGAATCTGGAATTACAGCTTTAAATACTGACGGCTGATCGGTAGATGGGTATTCAGTCTGTTTTTTGCTTTGCAGGCAGTTGTCAGGATTATCTTTCCAGAGCAGGGAGTAAGAGGTTACCGGACTACGTATCCACGACTCCCAGGTGTAGCAACCGCAAGACGTGTCAATTGATTTGAATATTGGTTGTGGAGCAATTTTCAAAGTGCAGATTTCTGAAGTATCACCTGATGCGCCCTGGTTATCTATCGCATACATTCTGTAATAAACAGAATAAAACCCCTCATCAGGAAAATCGTCAGGTTCGAGAATATTGTAAAATTCAAGTTTTTGGTATGGAATATGTTGAGACATTGGAAAAACTGAAAAAGTCGAATCATCCGGAAATTTTCTGATAATAGTGTAATACTTGATTTTTCCGGAATCTGTTTCGGGGGCTTTCCAGGTAATATAAACAGCTTCACAGAACTTTGCTGAACCGTTTTTCGTAACAGCCAGTTCAAGTCTCTCTATAACAGGTTTTTCAGGCTTTTTTGAAGATGAAGGGGAAACAGGTATGCAATTATATTTTGTAATAAGAATCAGGTATATAAGAGATAATAATTTTAGATTCTGCACTCCTTTTCCTCCCGGTATATTTCGAGAATGATGCATGCTGCCAGTCTGTCAACAGCAGCTTTGTCTTTCCGGGCTTTCTTTTTTCTGAATCTCAGAAGCTCCGAAGCCCTTTTCGATGAGAGGCTTTCATCTACAAAATGAATCGGCTTACCACATATGCGGTTTAGCTGATCAGCAAAAACTCTCACCTCTTTAGACATTACCGTTTCTGCATCATTGACGTCAAGGGGAAGACCTATTACGAGTTCCTGGGGATTTTCCTGTTTTATCAGATTATTGAGTGAATTAAGAAAATCAGGATGTTTTTTTCTGTCGACAGTGGTCAGACCACGAATACATCTGCCTGTTTCATCGGATACGGCAATACCAATCCGTCGACGACCATAATCAATTCCCATGAGCTTCATCTATCGCCTTGGTCCATTCCATCAATACTTCAAGGGTAGATAGATTAACATTATTGCGCTTTGGTTTTTTGTTAAGTACAAATCGAAATTTACCCTGTTTTAAATTCAAAATTGCAAATACAGCATCCTTGCCATAAATTCCGCTTGACGTTGCTACATAGATTATTCGTCCCATATTGAAATAAATAAGGCCAAAAGGTTTGTCCGTTTCAACAAGCATACATCCTGTTTTGCGCCCTGTTTCAATGAATTGTAAGACTTCAAGAAGATTCTCTCCGTCAGTTTCTCCTTCGAGAGCTGACGATTTAACGCTTTTTTTAATGTTTTGAGCATTATTTACCGTGATCTGAGGCGTCACCAGTTTAAATATATCTCTGTCTGAAAAGGATAAGCCCAGATAGTTCATTTTCGGAAGAACCCGGCTTGGCTGCATCATTGATGGATCTGGAACATTATATGTAATAATCAGAATATCTTGTGCTCTTTTCAAAGAGGAGAATATCCTTTCAACAGTATTAATGATATTTTTGTCAAATTTCCAGTCTACCATCACTACGTCAGGAAAGTTCTGTTGCAGGTATGAGTTTATTAAAGGCAGATTTTTGGCAACAGCAACATTAAATCCGATCTCCGCGAAACATTTGTCAAGTGAGGTCGGTTTTTCACCAAATGTATTTTGAATCAGTTTTCCGGCTTTTGCTATAAAAAGAACATTCTTTTTAACTGTAATTTCTTTAAGATCACTGTTATTTTTCCGTCTAATCCTGAAAATTACAATAATAATAATTGAAATGATTAGAAATACACCTGCAATTATGCCAATTAACAGCAAGTCGCTTAGCAGAATCGATGAGGGAGCATCAACAATCTTGCCGTTTTTACTCTCAATCCAGCCGATAGTATCCGCAAAAACAATTTTACACCAGGATTCACCTTCTCCGATAAGTGGATATGTATCTCCTTTTTTGGCCATTCCAAGAATTGGAGAATCCGGGCTAAGATATTGAAGAATTCTGGCAGGAGCAAATGTTACCTGAAAATAATTGATTTTCTCTGTTACAGAAATTTCTTCGGTTGCGGGTTCGATCTTGAACGGGTTTTGTTTTGTAAACCAATCGCGTATTTTTGATTTTGGTTTTTCCTCTTTTTCCTCACTGATTGCTGCAGTTTGTCTTTTACGTTCTTCAGAAGTTGGAGTTTGAACTGTTTGCGTCGGCTGTCCGGAAGAAACCGAACTGGATTCTGATTTCTCAATGTTAGAAATATCGTTTATTGCTGGTTTTAAACTGTCTGATTTTTCTGTTTGCAGTGTATCTGTTGAAAGTGAATCATTTTCTGATACCTGTATAGCTATAGCAGAATCGATAGTGTCTGAGGCTTTTGCATTTGGATCGAACAGTTTGATATCATTTGAATTAACCCAGCCAATCGAGACTTTGAATTTTATCTGATACCAGGAATTGTTTTCATTCAGAACAGAATATACTTCGCCTCTTTGTGCCAATCCGATAAATTTAGAATTAAAATTCGGGGCAAGATACACCTTTGCGTAAAAACTTGTAATTTCTATCTGATTCTGGGAAAAAATGATACATGGAATTGCCAGAATAGACAAAAAAAACGAAATGTTAATTTTCATCACAGTTATGAATAAGTCCTAAGCATTTGACAACTTACTTTTATTGATGTAATAAAAAACAGCTCCGGCTGTTCCACCAATAAGTATGATCAATAATAAAACAGAAGTAACCGGGAATCTATTTGGGTTATCAACTAAAACTCCAGCCCTTTTTTCAATCCATCCCTGTTTATCCTTAACTTTAACTCTGTACCATGAAGTTCCGGTGAAAACCAGTTCATAGATATCACCCTTTTTTGCCTGTTCAATAATTGGAGATGTAGGGTCCAGTTCTTCATAAACGTTGGCAAAACCAGCTTTAATTTCGACATACTGATTTTTTTCGGCACTGCTTGTGCCATAAAGACAAAGGACAGAAAGACAAACTGCAGCAATTGCAAAAGTTCTCATCAGGAGCTCCTCCTTTAAGTATTTAAAACTATTTTGTCTAAAAGTTTATTAAAGCGATTCAATGAATCTGCATTCAAAAATTTCGATCTGATTTTAAGATACCAAAATTCAAAATCCATTACAACATTAAATTTCTGTAACCTGCACATATCCTTTTCCGTTGTAACTATACCAGAAGAATATAATTTGTGCATTGAACGGATATCATGTTCTGTGTAATTGTAATGGTCAGGAAAAATTTTTTTTTCACACGGTTCAATCCCCTGAGTATCAAGAATCTCGAAAAAACGTTGTGGGTTGGCGATTCCACATAACGCAACAGGATTTTTCAGAGGAAGATTTTGTCTGATTTCCCCGCTTTTAACGTTTTTCCAGAATAGTGGCTCATGAATAATTATAAATGAATGCAAATGGGGAAACATTGTCTGTAACTTTGCCATCACCGACTCAAGAGCACTGCATCGGTCCGCAGATCCTGTAAGAAAGAGAACATGAGCCCGTTGGAGTGATGAAATATTTTCCCGTAAATAACCCTGCGGCAGCAACCGGTCGTTTAATGTTGATTCATTTATACATACTATATCAAGATCTCGTTTAAGGCGCCTGTGCTGAAAACCATCATCCAGTATAAAAACAGTTTCTTTGGGCGTGATTTCGCTTAAACTTTGAGCATTCCTGACCCGGTCGGGACCAATTCCGAGCCATGATTGTGGTAATTGATCATGTATCATGGCAGGCTCATCCCCAATCTGTTCCCAGTCAGTTTTCTCGTTAGGTAAAATGATCCGGTATTCCTTTTCCTTTCTTTTATAACCCCTGGACAAGAATGCAAAAGGCAGGCCTTTTGATTCAAGGCATTGGCCTACCATAATTGCTGCTGGAGTTTTACCGGTTCCTCCGGCCCGTATGCCACCTACACTTATTACCTTGCGGTTTGTCTTGAAAGATAATGACAGATCCCGTTCATAACGATTATTGCGGTATCGAATAACTGATGAATACAGCTTTGTTGCAGCTTTTACAGGAAAAGTATTGCTCAGCCAGTCTGGCAATGGTGAGTCAAAATCAGTCATATCCATTCTATTTGTTATCCTTTAATACAGCACGTATAACTCTGGGATTTCTGCCAAGATCATCTTTAATAATAATATTCGACCATCCACATTCGGTAAAAATTTCCTTAACCGGTTTTTTTTGGTTGAAACCGATTTCACAGTAGATTCGACCGTTGTTACGAAGGATACCTTTCGATTCAACTGCAAGTCTCCGGTAAAAATCCAGACCATCTTCACCACCGTATAATGCATGGTAAGGCTCATGATTGCGTACGCTTTGATCAAGCAAAAAAAACTCGTTTTCAGATATATAAGGTGGATTGCTGACAATAAAATCAAAAAATCTGCATGGCTTGAATGAAGAGAAAAGGTCGCAGCATGCAAGACTCACTTGATTGGAACAGTTTTTAGAAGCGACCTTTAATGCATTGTAGGAGATATCAATTCCGTATGCTTCCCACTGAGGTCGTGATTCTTTTAAAACACAAGCGATTATTCCGGAGCCGATTCCTGCATCAACAAACCTGCATCTATCCATTTTTTCATTGGAAAGGATCTCCTCAACCAGTGTTTCTGTATCTGGTCTTGGTATAAGGACATCGCTGTTGATTTCAAATTCTCTTGAATAAAAAAATACGGTGCCAAGAATATAGCCAAGAGGTTCATTGTTGAGCATTCGTTTGAGAATCTGTTTCAGTTCCGGAATTAGTTCCGGATTTATCTGTTTTGTAGAGTTCAGGTAAAGATCAGAACGGCTGCACTTAAGGAAGAACAGAAGAATCTCTTCGGATTGAGGCACTGCAAAATCACCATATTTAGGGTAAAGAGTTTCGCGCACCATTTTCAGTGCCTCACCAATTAACATTGTGTCACATCCCGGACTGTTTTACTTTTTCATTAAGTTCTGCAATGGATAATGCATCAGTTAATTCTTCGAGATCGCCGTCAATTACTCTGTCGAGACTATATAGAGTTAAATTAATCCTGTGATCAGTTATGCGATTTTGCGGAAAATTATAGGTCCGTATTTTTGCGCTCCGGTCACCGGTACTTACCATACTTTTTCGGGCTGCAGATTCCTGTGCTTCAATTTCTCCGAGTTTTTTCTCGTAAAGACGGGTTTGAAGCACTTTTAAAGCTTTTGCCTTGTTTTTATGCTGCGATTTTTCGTCCTGGCAAGTAACCGTTATTCCAGTCGGGATATGGACAATCCTTACTGCAGAATATGTGGTGTTTACAGATTGACCACCAGGTCCGCTGGAACAGTAAAGATCGATTCTTAACTCATTAGGATCTATTTGAACCTCAAATTCATCTGCTTCAGGAAATACTGCAACTGATGCTGCAGAGGTGTGCACACGTCCCTGAGTCTCAGTTTGAGGTACACGCTGAACCCTGTGTACTCCGGATTCATATTTCATTATACCATATGCATTTTCTCCGCGTACCATGAAAATTATCTCTTTGATTGCGCCCAGATCCCCATAACTGGAACCAAGTATCTCTTTGTGCCAGCCTTTACGTTCGATAAAATGGGAGTACATACGATACAGGTCTGCAGCAAATATTCCGGCTTCGGTACCGCCTGTACCTGCGCGAATCTCTATCACGGCATTTTTTACATCCTTGGGATCTCGCGGGACAAGAAGAAATTTTACTTTCTGTTCAAGATCCTCAAGCTCAATTTCAGACTCCCTGATCTCCTGATCAGCCAAGTCTACAAGATCAGCATCAGTTTCATTTTCAATAATCTGTTTCGCTTCTGTTATTGTATCCAGTATCTTAAGATATTGCTTGAATATAGGGATGTTTTTCCCGATAGAATTATACTCTTTACCCAGTTTTTCCATTTGTGATGGATTTGATGCGGTTTGAGGTTGTGCAAGTTGATGCTCAAGTTCGTGATATCTGTTTATGAAATGTTCAACTTTTTTTCTCATATAAATTAAATTACCTTAGTTACTGTATTGCTGCTTTCAAGGCTAATGATGCTACTTCAAGCTGTTTTTCATCCGGTTCTTTTGTAGTAATTTTCTGAAGCCATAATCCAGGTTTGATCAACAATCCTACAATGGCGAGATGTTGAAAACGGTCGGAAAGCTTTAAAGCTTCGTATGAAGTTCCGCTAACCAGGGGAATCAGCAAAAGGTGAACAAAAAACCGGCTTAAAACATTGGGATATGGACCAAAATTACCGATATAAATTGAGTCAATAATCGAAAAAAGCAGAATGCAAATTAAACCTACAAGCACCAGAAAACTTGTTCCACACCTGGGGTGCAATGTGGTATATGGTTTCATATTCTGATAACTCAACTCTTTATCGTCTTCATAAGTAAAAATTGCCTTGTGTTCTGCACCATGGTATTCAAAAATCCGACGCATCTCTTTCCACATACTTATCAGTGCAAGATAAGCAAGAAACAGACTGATACGAATTATTCCAGACAGGGTATTGAAAAGTAATGAAGAATCTTCCGGTATGAATCGGGATAAAATCCACATGGGCGCATACATAAAAAGCCCCAGACTTATCAACATTGCAACCAGAAAACTTAACCAGGAATAGACTTTTTCTAATGTTTTGTTGTTTTTGTTATTGTTTTTTTCGTTTTCCGCAGTTTCAATGATATCTGCAGATCTGGAAAGTGCTTTATACCCCAGGCTCAGGGATTCGTAAAGATTAACGGCTCCTCGTATAACTGGAATTGCGAGGAACTTGATTTTTTTGCATATCGAGCTGAATTGCATCTGTTCAACTACCACCTCTTCTTTTTCTTTGCGCACAGCCCACGAAACTTTATTTTTTCCGCGCATCATCACACCTTCAATGATTGCCTGGCCTCCAACGCTGTTTTTACGTGAAAGTGAAAGAAATGATTCCAACGGAAAACTCAATGCCCACATCAAGCGATATTTAATTTTCATAACTTCTCTTTTTTTTTTTGTTATTGGATCAAAAATGATGAATAAATATCAGGATATAAAAAAAAGGACAGAAGGGCAACTTCTTAATATAAGCCGCTTCTGTCCCAAATCTTTTTTCAAAGAATCTATGATTCTTTTGTGTTTTTTTGATACCTTTTACGAAATCTTTCAACTCTACCGGCACTGTCGATTAATTTCTGTTTGCCAGTATAAAAAGGATGGCATTCATTACAGATATCGACATGTCGACTTTTGGCAGTAGAACGAGTCTCAATTACATTACCACATGAACATGTAAAAGTGGCTGTTTCGTATTTTGGATGAATTTTCTCTTTCATATTATTCCTTCCAGGGGAAAATATCTTTAAAATTTGAATTACAGAAAATAGAACAGGACATCTGTTTGAGTCAAGATTAAATAATTTGAACCATTTACTATTTTTTAACCATAAATATATTTAATCCTGTCTCAATCGTTAAAATACTATAAATAACTGTTCCCGAAAATTTATCCCGCAGACCGGATGTCCAGAAGGTGTCATGAAGGGGAAGTCTTAACCATTTGAATTCGAATTACTTATATAAATATTACCGGAATCTGTTATGAAAAAATCACAATCTCTGTTAATAATTGCCATTTTGGCTATTCTGAATCAATCGATACACGCGAATCAGGAACAATCTGAAACAAAAAAAGATACCACTTTTAATGAACTCCAGAAAATGGTGGTAACTGCAACAAAAACTTCCAGAAAAACATCTGAGCTTCCGGTAAATGTAACAATCATTTCAAAAGAGATGATCAGTTCATCTCCTGCAAAAAACATAGACGATTTACTTCAATACGAGGCTGGTGTGCAGGTTAAACGTGCTGTTGGAATGGGTGAGGGGGTGCCCATGGATATAATCGTGCGTGGAATACCAGGTACTGCTGCATCAGCACGAACACTTATTCTTGTTGATGGAATTCCGACAAACGTTTCTGGTACGCCGTTTCTGATATTAAATGAAATACCGATTGAAGCGGTTGAGAGGATCGAAGTGGTTCGCGGCCCGTTCTCCTCCCTGTATGGCGCAAACGCTTTCGGAGGTGTGATCAATATAATCACTGAAACCGGAGACGGTAAACCTTATTTCAAGATTACAGGTCAATCAAGTTTTCCGTTTACAAGTTTGTATAATTACCGTAACAGGATATATTCCGGAAAAGAGTTCTGGAAAGACAATATGTACAAATCTTTCTGGGATCTTAATGCGTTTGTAACTGGAGGAAACGAAAAATTTGACTATATAGTTGATGGAAGTGCCCGTACAATCGGTAACTATTTTCTCCGCGACAGTGCTCTTGTAAGAAAAGGCAGAACCCAAAGCAATAAAAGCATAGAGAATCATGATTACAGGGATTACCGGCTCTTTTTCAAAGGAGGTTACAGATTTAATGATAACCTTGGTCTGCGCCTTCATGTACGGTTTTTCGACAGTGATCTGGGTTTTGGTAAAACCGGAACCTTACCCGAAGCGGATGAGATTACAAAAGGACAAAAAATCCTCACAGGAGCTTTTTTCGATTACTATCCGGTAGAAAAAATTCAGTTAAAGGCAGGTGGTTTTTTTAGAAATGTAAATGGAGAATACCTGAATGAAACAGACAAAATGCCAAGTGAATGGGGGGTAGAATCGGATGACTGGCAACTGGAAGGAAATGCCAGTTTCCATTTTTCACGGAAAAATATATTAACAACAGGATTTGATTACCTGCGCAATTCAATCGATTTTGGCGCACCTCAAGACAGAATAACCGGTAAAAAATTTCCAGGTACTTCAACATGCCAGAAAACTATCAACAACGCCGGTTTTTATATTCAGGACGAGATCTCATTTGGTTTGATCGGAGTGATTCCTGCTATCAGATTCGATTATCACTCTTTGTACAAGACCGCGGTTTCACCTAAACTTGGATTAACAGCCACTTTGTTTGATAATCTGACATTGAGAACATCCGCAGGACGTGCTTTTCGTGCACCGTCTACAACAGAGCTGTATATGCCCGATCTTGAAATAGGGCCGACAAAACTAAGGAGTAATAAAAATCTTGATCCTGAATATGTAACTTCTTTTGATGCAGGTGCCCAGTTACTGGTTGTTAAAAACATCACATTAAAAAGTGACTTCTTTTATAATGATCTTAAAGATCTGATTTCATTCAGTTTATTAATTCCGGATCTGGAAAATATTACCACCATCGATGAACTCGAAGATAGCCTGAGTATAACACATGTCAATATGGACAAGGCTTTTTCCTGGGGGTTTGAAAACTCAATCGAATGGAATCCGATACCAGATCTTTCAACTGAGTGTAATTACACATACACAAAGAGCGAAAATTTAAGCACCAGACGGCCGCTTGAATATATCCCGGAACATAAGCTTAATTTTTTACTGCAATGGAACAGAAAACTGGGAAGTGGAATTGTTAAGACAACTGTTCAGGAAGGGTATGCTGGAAAAAGGGGCTGTTATGACTGGAACTCTTCCAAACTGAATCTTAGCTCGAGCAGTTCAACTGCTTTCAAAACTCCCTACATCAAACTTCCTTCTTATTGGAGAACCGACCTGGCTGTTTCATACTTGATCGGGCGTTACGAGTTTTTATTAACAGCTCAAAACCTTTTCGATGCGAGCTATGAAGAAAGTTTTGGGACCTATGCTTCAGGAAGATTTCTGGCTCTGAAAATAAAAGCAGGTTTTGGCGGGTGATATTCGTGCCAGCTTGTCTTGATTCGATAATTCAATATTCCTCATATAGCTGCCCATTGTGGGCAGCCGCTGGGTTTTTGAGGAGCAACAGCCACAAGGCCTGTTCTAACGATTTTTTTCCATTTTTTTTTTTTTCAACGGCTGCCTTTTCCCAACAGACATTTTAAGGAAAAATGGATAAACAATGAATAAATCATTGCCCAATAGAAAATCGGTGCGATTAAAGGGATACGATTATTCCACCCCGGGATATTATTTCGTGACAGTGTGTACCCACGACCGGGGTCATTTGTTTGGAAAAATTGATAACGGCCAAATGGTTTTGAATGAATATGGGAAAATTCTGTGGGAGGAATGGGATAAATCATTTGAATTGCGACGTGAATTGGTACGTGATGAATTCGTGGCGATGCCGAATCATTTCCATGGTATTGTACAAATCGTAGTGACGCACGGCCGTGCGTCACTACTACAACAACGAAACAACATTACACCCAAACGCAATGGTATTGCATATCGCACCCCAAAATCGTTATCATCATTCATGGCCGGCGTCAAATCGGCAATTACCAAACGTATCAATCAACACCGAAACACACCCGGTTTACGCGTATTACAATACCGTTTTCACGACCACATCATACGCAACGAAAATGAGTTGTTTCGCATTCGACAATACATTATAAATAATCCTGTCAATTGGCAAACTGATAAAATGAACAGGCAGGACAAAAATAAAATCAGGGAAATATCTGCAGATTATGGTGAAGAACCATGGATGATTTAGCCGGATTATCGTCAAAATGAATGAAAATAAATTAGAATTCCAATGCCCCGAATGGTTTCTCGAGATCGGCTGGGATACCCTTTACGGTCCCTCCTGATATCGCCTTCAACGGTGCTGACCTTAAACGTAGAGATTATTCCAGGTCATTCTTTCCGATGGGTTGAAAACAGCATCGAATTATATGGGACAAAATCCTTCCAAAATTATTTCTGGCGAAATTGAATTAGAAAAATCTGATGGGGCTGCTGAATGAATTCCATTGCAATAATTCAATTCAATATTCTTCATATTGCCCATTGTGGGCAGCCGCAAATCGGAACTATAAACAGTTTACAGTCCGCTCTAATGACTGTTTGTAAACTCGTTCAATAAGTAAATATAGATTGCGGGATTCGAACAATAAAAGCTGCTTTTCTTTGGTGCGGGTGCTGCTCAACATAATGGCCGCAGAAGGCCTGAATTTTCTTAATCCACTGAAGTGGAAACAAAAAAGAAAATCCCAAATCTCAATAAAAAGTAAAAAATCAAACAAATTCCAATCAATAAAAATCCAATTTCACAAACCCGGATTATGTGCTGACATCTTCAATTCATTAATACTGGAAAGTTTGTAATTTCCATCTTATTGTTTCCGATTTTATCCGATTGGTTGTAATTTTATTCCGATTGGTTGGACTGATTGGTTTTTCGAATTCTCTTTAATTAGGAGCTATTCACAGGTTGCCACACGCCCCCAAACCAAAAGTTACAAAGCTGTAATGAACTATCGCGGGGGTCGTGTGCGCCCGGCGACCCAGATGGTATCTCAATTCATTTTCAACAAGGTAATCGAAGCATTTTTAAGTAGTGCTGTAAAATTTGTGAGATCCATTCCAAGAGCTGGCCCAACAAAGATAAGATTGTCCATGGAAATCACCCATTCATTCATATCGATATCAACAGGAATTGCAATCTGGTCTCCACAATCAATGTTATTCCACGTTTTACTCACTTCGTCATATTTAGAACATGATGTCCCATTCAGATAGATGGTATCCTCTCCGGACGAAAGCTCCCAGAGACCATTATGTTTTATAATTGTATCACCGGTTTCTGAAATTATTGCCAATAACGAATAGGTGGAATCTTTTCTGATATCTGCATTTATTGTTGTATTCGGGATATTAAATTGATCCAGCAATTGATCAGGAATGGGTAAATTTTCCTTATAAATATCTCCTTCCCATTCACCAACAACCAAAGGTATCTTCTCTTTATTGTTACCGGATGAGCAGTTAAAGAAAAACAGGGCACTTGCCATTAAAACAAATGTTAATAATCTTTTAGCCATTTCAAACTCCTTTTTTGTTATATCAGCAGGTCAATACTGGTCTGAACAGGTTTAAAGCAAATAAAGTACCTGCAAGATATGCATCCCACCTGATTACCAGTGCAGGATGTATATTTTCAGTAAAATATTGCTGATATCTGAAACGATCCTGTCCAGATAAAAGTAATATAATAACTGCTTTGAAGTGTTATATTCTCAAACTTAATTTTTTGGGAGAACATAATGACAGCTCACTTTGTTTTGGTATTATTTACTTTGATGGTATTGTTTATACTGTTTCTGGTAATCAGCAGAACGATGAATAATACCATAAATGTTTTGATAAAGCTTGAGTATCTGATTCAGAAAGAGTTTGACCTTAAACAGGAAGCTCTCGAAGTACAAAGGATGATGGAACAGCAGGCACTTATGAACGATAACATGGGTAATGAGGATGAATCAAGTGACTGAAAATAAAGGAAAAATTTTTGTATTCTCCGCACCATCAGGTGCTGGAAAAACCACTATTTTAAAGTTTTTAAAAGAATCCATTCCTGAACTGGTTTATTCAATCTCCGCAACAACACGCAAACCACGAAAAGGTGAAATAGATAAACATCACTATTTTTTCATGTCAGAAAAAGAGTTTTTGGACCGCAAAGAAAAAAACGAGTTTGCGGAATGGGCTTTTGTACACGGAAATTACTACGGAACCCCTAAAAGCTTTATCGATAATACGATAAATAAAGGCTTGCACATTATAATGGATATCGATGTGTTCGGGAAAAAACAGTTCGATAAGGTTTACCCTGAAGCTGTTGGTATTCTGATTCTTCCACCAGGTTTGAAAGAGCTGGAAAAAAGATTAAGAGGGAGAAACAGTGATGATGAAGAAACTATTTTATTGCGTCTGGAAAATGCACGCAAGGAGATGGAGTTTGCACGAAAAGAAGGAAAATATGAATATACTATTGTAAATGATAATCTCGGGAAGACAAAATGCAGGGTTGAATCCCTTGTCAAATCCATAATACAGAATCGCACTGGAGAATAATTGACAAGGGATAGCCATGACTTTATAATCCAGAAGAGCAGCCGAATTATCATGACAGTCTTTGTTCATTTGTGGAGAGAAGTCGTTTCGTTTTCAGAACAGGGTAAATATTTTCGAAGAAGATACTTCTGCTTTATTCAACTATAACTTTTATTTTCCAGATATTTTTTTTCGGTATGCTTTTCAAATTTGACAGAATTAAATGGAAAATCGGATCAGGTTGCATATTTTCTGTTTTGTTCTGATTTTTGTTACGCTCGGGTAATTGAGTTTACTTAATAAAGGTATTTTCAGAATCTTCCTGAAGCAGTCATACTGTTATTTCTGAATACAGGAATATTATATTAACACTATCTCATGAGAGATCAGGAAGAAAAAATCGTTAAAACCTGAGGATTTTATGAACATGATAAAAAGTAAAACTACTGAAATTATACCTGCCAGAATTGGTCATTTCAGAATAACCGGTAAAATCGGAAAAGGTGGAATGGGAGATATTTATAAAGCGGTTCAGGAACCTTTGAACAGAATCGTTGCTCTTAAAGTCCTGCCACCTAAACTTTCTAGAGATGAAGAGTTCGCAAAAAGATTCGAAATCGAAGCCAAAGCCATTTCTTTACTTCAGCATCAAAACATAGTCAGTATTTATGAATATGGTGAAGAGGATGGATTGAGATATTTTGCCATGCAGTTTGTTGATGGAACCGATCTGGGAAGATTTATTGCCTCAAATAAAATGCTTTCAATAATAGAAATAATTGATTTCTCAAAACAGATCTGCCGGGGGTTGAGATATGCTCATAGTCATAATATCATACATCGTGATATCAAACCCGGAAATGCTCTCCTCGATAAAAACGGGGTTATACGATTAAGCGATTTTGGAATAGCAAAAATATTTTCAGGTACAGATATTACAATGACCGGTTCTGCAGTTGGAACACCGGAATATATGTCTCCCGAACAGGCTCAGGGCAAAAAACTTGATGCCCAGACAGATATTTATTCCCTGGGCATTCTGATGTTTGAAATGCTGACACGTAAACCACCCTTTGTTGCAAATAACCCTATGGCTGTGGCTTATAAACAGGTTCATGAACTGCCCGTACCTCCTTCATTGAAACGTAAAGATACTCCCAAAAGACTTGAGCTGATCATCCTGAAAGCTTTGAAAAAAGATAAACGTGACAGATATGATACGATCGAAGAGATGCTCGAACATCTCGATTCTGTCGATCCGCAGGAGAAAGCAGAACGTTCAACTGTCATGTTCAGGTCCGTGAAAAATAATAAAAAAGAAAAAACCGATTTTGACCGAAGAATAACTGACCGCAGAAGCAGCAGCCATAAAACGCACAATCAATCCTTGTTCTCGGCTCAATATTGGGTAGACATGTTTAAAAACCAGTGGCTGATATGGATCGCTTTTATTACTCTTGCTGCTGCATTTCTCCTTCACATCAACAATCATCCCTGATGAAGAATCTGCATGGGAATCAAAACTGAAATTTAAAACAGGGAAAGGAAAACCCGTGTGAATTACAGCAGAAATGATACCATGAACACTCATGAAAAAGGTGATTGGGGTGAAGATCTTGCTGTTAGATACCTGTTGTCCAAAGGATATTCTGTTGTGTGCAGGAAATACCGTTCGCGAAGGGGTGAAATCGATTGCGTTGCAAAAGATCCGGATGGTACACTGGTGTTCCTGGAAGTAAAATCTGCCCGTACTTCAAAATATGGAAATCCTCTGACCTGGGTTACCATTCCCAAACAAAAAACTATGGCAAAAGTAGCAATGCAATACATGAAAGAACACAAATTATCCCAAACGCCATGCCGTTTTGATGTAATTGGTATTATTGGAGAAAAAATCGATCATATCAAAAATGCTTTTATGGTAAACTGGTTTTAATTATCCATCCTTTCTGGTCGATTATGGCGAAAATTTTGCAATTACATTAAAAAAACGCTTATTAAAAAAAACGCTAAAGTTCAAGTCTAAAAAGCCGATATTATAATAAGGAAAATTAGATTCATGGCATGGAGGTGTTCTATGCAGATACAGAGTACAGGGAATCCTCGCTTCGCTTTTACTGTCCGCAAAACAGAATCTGTTTTAAAGAAAACGAACAGGGAACTTCAAAAGGTTCTGGAAAAACTGTCTACTGCCTCAAGAATTAATCGGGCTAGTGATGATGCTGCGGGTTTGTCTATTTCTGAGGTGCTAAGAAGCAGGATCAGAGGATTTAAAATGGCCTCCAGAAATATTGAAGATGCAATGTCGTCATTAAATATTGCTGATGGAGCTGGTGATGCGATCTCAGGTTTGATTCAACGTCAGAGGGAACTGGCAGTTCAGGCCCGAAATGGTACATTAACGGATGACGACCGCGCAGCATTAAATAAAGAATATGAAGCTTTAGGCAAAGAGATTACCCGAACAGCAGAATCTGCCAGGTTTAACCGGCAAGGAGTGGCATCCGGTGATGATCTGGCATCTGGTGAAGCTAAAATTCAAACCGGCTCCGAAAGTAGTAATCAGATTGAACTGGAATCAATCGATTTGCGCTCTGTCGCATTGGGGTTATCCGGAAATACTATTGCAACAATATCGGATGCCGAAACCGCAATAGAATCGCTGGATAATGCAATCAAATCTATAGGTGTTCAAAGAAGTACATTGGGTGCATCGGTTAACAGACTGCAATCTTCAGTAAACAATCTTTCGGTAGCAGTCATAAATACTCAGGCAGCAGAATCGGTTATTCGTGATCAGGACATGGCTAAGGGTTTATCGGAACTGATTCGTTTGCAGCTTCTTGAAGAAGGCAGCTCAAGAGCTTTCAGCAGGTTTAATGAAATTTCTCAGAATCACATTCTGGGATTGCTGAGCTGAAATGAGTACTGTTAGAGGATATCTGAAAACATATGAACAGATGCAGATCAGAAGCTCTTCATCATCACGGCTTATCTGTATCCTCCACGAAAAATGTGTAAATTTTATATCAAGAAGTATTTGCTCCGGGCTACCGTTACAAAGAAATTTTATTGACCGTGCACTGAACATTCTTGCAACACTTGAGCAGGCTCTTAAAGTCGAAGATGATATTTCTGACGGACTCTTCTGTCTGTATGATTATTGTTATAGTGTGCTGGATGAAAATAACAGCATTGAAAAACTAAATGCTGCACTGATGATCCTGACACAGTTAAGAGATACATTTAACAGTCTGTATAAGAAGCAGTAAACAGAACTAAAAAACAAAATCACACAAAGTCAGTTTTTATTAATTTTTATTGTTGTTGTAAACTGAGTTCAGGGATTTGAGCGTTTTGAAAAGAGGGTATGCAGCAGAAAAAACAACCATACCGCACATAACTGCAAGAATTATGCTGCCCAGAAACCATTGAATAAAACTTTGATAAAAACCGGTTGCCGAATATGTTGCAATGAAATATGTTACCTTTGATGGAAGAATCGATTTGCACATCGAAACAATCATGTCTGCAGTTGATTGTGGTATGAGCAGTTTTCCGACACCTATTCCGGATGCAACCCAGAATGGTAAAAGTGGTGCTGATGAAACTGTTACTCCAAGAAGTGCAAGCGGGCGATTCAGGCGTAATACAAATGCAAGTATTATAAGTGAAATAACCTGGAAGCCGTGAATCGGCATGATGGCCATAAATACACCAGTGGAAAGAGATGCTGAAGCCTTGAAAGGAGAAGTGTTTGCACGCAATTCATTCATAACCAGATTTTTGCATTTCTGTCTTATGTTTATTCCCGGTGTATTGGAAATTATAGAGGGGAAAAATATACGTTTAATTATTGTACCGCAATATCTTTTGACAATATTTAGAAATTTGGAAATTGATTTGAAACATGATCTTTTTTTCACACATTACCCCGGTTCATGGATCTGCTCCGGAAAAAATAGAATAAGAAGATCGGGACTGTTTTGAATGTTGTGGCAGAAATGACAGTATCTGATTTTTTTATTTTCCTGAAAACCATTGTAGTCAGTTTTATCCCTTTTTTCTGCAATCAAGTATATGCATATTTTTGCCTGGATTTTTTCGAAATGCCTGAATCGTTGTCGTATTAGAAATTAATATCGGGAAACTGACGTTTGCAGCAGTTCTTATCTGGTTAGAAATTTTTTCTATACATGAAGCCGGAGCTGCAACATGGAGAAATACCCTGTCGGTAAGTGACGATTCATTTTCAACAATGAGGATATAATCTTTGACTTCGTCAAGCTGATCCAGTGCATTTGTAATCGTAAGAGGGTAAACAGTTGTTCCATTAAGTTTAAATAATTGAGATTTCTTGCCAAGTATGGGCCCAATACGTATGGAGTTGCGTCCGCATGAACATTTTCCGGATACTGCGAAAGTAATATCTCCGGTTTTATACCTTAACAGAGGCATTCCCTCTACTCCAAGTGGCGTTGCTACAAGTTCCCCTGTAGTTCCGTCAGGTACAGAATTCCCCTTTTCATCAATGATTTCTGTGAATACGAGTTCAGGATGAGAATGACCGCCATTTTGCTCAGTGCAGTCACAATAAGATGCCGATATCTCGGGAGATGTATAAGTTGAATAAATCTGTGCCCCCCATAACTCTTCAAGAATGTTACCATTCGGACTTAAATTCATATCAGGAGTACGTAAGCTTTCTACTGTACATATCAATTTTTCTACGCTGCTGTTGCGTGTATCAAAAGAAAATTTCTGAAGTTCAACAGCAAGTTTTTTCAGGTAGGATGGCTCTCCTATAAGTACAGTAGGGGAGAGGGACTGTATGTTGTATTTATGCATGTCGACAGGAAGTAATCCGCTTCGCATGGTATTTACTCCCAGTGTTATCAGACCTCTGTAATAAGCCATTGCGATATTCGACATCATGTCCATATTTACAAGTATTTGTGCCCGGTCTGATGAATTAATGCCTGTGCTGTGGAATGAAAGAGCTTCATAGTAAGCAATCCGGTCGAGATCAGTTACTGTGAGGATAAAAGGTATCTGTTTTCTGTTTTGTGTTTCTGTTATTACTGTTTCGACTATCTGTTCCTCTGTTACACAGTGAAAACAGTCCGGGTTTCCTTCAAGATCTTTTCTTTCGGTAAAAGGAATTAACCTGAAGTCATCGACAGTTTTTATATCATCAGGCTCAATGTTTTCCAGTTTCTCCCCATACCATGGTGAAATCTGCCTGATATGCCTGATATGGTTGCGTAATGCTCTTATTGACCTTTGCTCAATTTCTTCGGGAGATAGAAATTCCCAGGAATACTGTTGTTTAAAATCCAATTATGATGCCTCCAGACGGGAAAAACTCAAGTTGATAAATAGGAGTTTTGAAATCGTTTCCTTTGTAATAAGAGTAATTCCATATATTGTTACGGTTGTAAATGTTTTGAAGGTCCAGATAGTAAGTCAACTGGAAGAAATCAAAAGCGTAACGTCGTTCAAATCGAATATCCAGTTTGTGATAATCGGGATATTCGGATTGATTAAAACTTTCGTGATGAAATATCCACCTGTTGAATGTTTCGTCGTATTCAGGATCGGTATATGGCCTCCCCTCAAGAAATCTCCATTTTGCGGAAATCTCAATCCGGTCTGCAAATGGAAAAACTGGAGACAAAAATTTCAGCCACCACTTTTTTTTCATGTTTTTGTACCACTCAAATTGAAGCAACTCTGCTTTGTAACCGCCTGTAATCGTTACAGCGTTACGAAAGTCAAAATCAGCTCTAAGCCATTCTCCTTTATGACCTTCACGAAAATCATCAATTTCCGATTGTGAAAGCGAGTACGCAATGGTACAGAAAAAATTTCTGGTTAAATTTTTCTGAAAGAAAAACTCAAGCCCATAACTTAATCCCTTGCCGATTGATAGCAGCGTATCAGATTTATCCATATCAAATTTTGTAATAAGTGAAGATTCAACAGGAAGGTTTCTGTATTGTTTTAAATAACCTTCTATAATCAGTTTCGCTGCCATCTTTTCGAAAAGATACTCTGTGCCTATTGTTGCGGTAACAGCTTTTTTGGGTTTTAAATTATTATTTGCTGATGTTGCAAAGAGATGAACATAATCCGGATTCTGATACTGTATTCCAAATGCTGATGTTAAATCAAAGTATGGACCAAGAGAATAAATAAAACCGATTCTTGGAGAAACTGTTTCGGAATTGTTATAGGCAAACCTGTCATATCGGATTCCGGGTACAATTCTCATTCGTTCAAAAGGATAAAATATTCCGGAAATGAAAGCTCCATATTCATAAGTTACCTGATGATCTTTTGTTCCAGACCGGTTGATCCGGTAAATACTGTCTTGGGCAACATTTTTAACCGTATCATCCTTTTTAAATATATCAATATCAATATCACACCGTTTAACACTCATACCTGTTTGAATTTTAGTGCTGGCTGCAATATCTAATGTACCTTGAATTTTTAATGTCTGTTCCTGTTCAAAAGAGTTATTTGTAAACAGCGTATCCGAAATATCAGAATTGGAATCTTCATCTAATGAAATGTCAATTAACTCTACCTGATTGTACTTGTTTCCTGATGCCGAAACTGTGACGGCTGTTGAAAAATGGTCTCCCCAGTAACCATCCCAGTTTATTCCGGTAACATAAACTTTCCCGCCTTCTTCGATAATATTTCCATCTGCTCCGATAGCTTCATGCGCATTTTTTATTTTGGTTTTATTATCACCGTATAATATGTTTGCCTTGATTTTATGATCGTTGAGAATCTGGGTGATTTTTCCCTGAGCATTCCAGTATTGAGGAACCGCTGTGGTTTTTGAAAAACTGGCAAATCTGTCCAGAAAACTTTTTGTTACAGTGGCCATAAAAGCACTGTGATTCCATAATGGTCCTTCAAAATGGTAACTAACCCCGGCCAATCCAATATCCAGACCTCCGGTGAATACATCGTTGTATCCATCACGAAGTTCAATATCCAGTACAGAAGATGCTTTACCACCATACATGGCAGGAGGGGCACCTGCACTGAATGTAAGACTACTGATATGCAGGGGGCTGATCAGGGATATTAAGCCTCCACCAGACCCGTGAACTGCGAAATGGTTAGCATTGGGAATTTCAATATTATCAAGAATCAGGAGATTTTCACCCTGGTGACCACCTCTTACTATTATTTCATTTGTATTATCTGAAGCAGATGCAACATTGGGAAGGGTTTGAGTTGCTCTCTGAATATCTGTGCGGGTACCTGGTAATCTGATAATTTCATCTCTGCTTAATGTTTTTGAAGATGTACACATCTGTGATGTTCGTCTGAAAGATCGGCCATGGACAATTATTTTGTCGAGTGATGAAACAACAGGATTTAATCTTACAATCAATTGTCGGGCTTCTTCAGCAGAAACCTGTATGTCATTGAGGTTTAATGGCTCTGTGTTGCTGTGATAGAAATGGATATTATACAAACCAGGATTCAATGGATCAAACAGAAAAACACCAGATGAATCTGTGAATACAGTTTTTTTTATTTCCTTGATTTCTATCATTACATTTTCGAGGGGTTTTCCTGTCTGGGATTGATAAACTATACCGGTTAATAAGGCGGAACTGATTGATTTGCCAAATATTAAAACCAGTAGAGATATGTATATGTTCAGTTTGAGATGAAATGATTTGAAAAACATAATTAGAAAATATACTTGTATTCCCTGGAAAATTCCATGTACGTTAATAAGGTCTGTTTTCAAGAAATATTTATTTGGGCCATCGCGGAAATTCCCTGAGACTTATTACTTTATCTTTTGATATAATTATATGATCAAGGAGAGGAATTTCAAGCAATTTTCCAACTGTGAATAATCGTTCAGTGATTAACCAGTCTGCTTCAGAAGGATTAAGTCCACCACCTGGATGGTTGTGGGCCAAAATAACAGAAGCTGCTCCGTAACGAAGTGCCCTTTCGATTATTGATCTTGGATATACTGCACATTGATTAACTGTACCTTCTGCAATAATGTCTGTCTGCAGGACATGATTTGAATTGTCAAGAAAAAGTGTCGCTACATACTCATCTCGTCGCTGTCCGAAAAAGAATCGTAAATACTCTTCAACATCCTGTCTATGTGATATCGCTTCCTGTTTTTCAAAGCGTTCCCTTAAGCAATAGGCTATGATATCGCGAATAAGAGGAAAGAGAACTGCAGATCGCAGCCCTATTCCCTCTATTGACATCAGTTCTTCAACAGGGGCATTAATTGTTGCACTAATGGTTTTATATCGATTCAACAGTTTATGAGCAATTGATTTCGTATCACGGCGGGGAATTGAATAGGTTAAGAAAAACTCCAGGATTTCATGCGGAAGCAATGAAGACAGACCGTTTTTAGTGTACCTGTGAAGCAAACGGGATCGATGTCCGGCTTTATTTTCCAATGCATTGGTCAGGCACACATTTTTTTCAACATTATTCGGTGACTTCTTTTTTGCTGGAAATAAATCTTTCTTTTTCATATTTACAGACCTCTACTATTATAATCTGAAGGTCAGTTTATTGTAAATTGCAATTATCCATAAAACCGTTTGAAAATTGTGTAACTTCAAAATTTTCCGAATTGAGTGTCTTTTGACAAAAAACTTGTTAGTGTCGTGGATATTTAATTTTGATTTGTAATTTCAAAATGCACCTGTTGATATCGAATCCTTAAATAAAAAAGAAAACTTTATTATCAACAGGCTTTTAAATTGGTAAAAAGCAAAACAGAAAAATGAAATATTTGGGAAAACATTATTTCGTAATGCTTAATCAGTTAATAGCAGAGATAAAAATAACTAATTGAGAAAATGATTTTTCAATTTCACTAAAAACAGTTAAGCGTTACCATTCAAGTGATAATCCAGCGGCTGTTATTCCGGCTCCCACTGTACAAAAAATTATTTTATCTTTTTTTTGAAGACCTTTTTCGATATCGGATATCGCCAGAGGAATGCTGGCACTTGATGTGTTTCCGACCCTGTCCAGGTTAAGATAAAAACGGTCGAAAGCCACACCACTTCTTTGTGCAGCAGCTTTTAGTATTCTGGCGTTGGCCTGATGAGGGACAACCCAGCGCACATCTTCTACTTCCCAGCCGCTTTTAATTACAAGATTGCGTATCATTGTTGAGAAACTTTCTGTTGCGAACCGAAACAGGGCTCTCCCGTCCAGTCGCATCCAGGGGTCGGTTTCGCTGCTGTTTTCTGGAACTTCATAACCCGGAAAATCTCTTCTGGCCATGTGCAAACCTTTTGAATCAGCAGTAAGGATTTCACGAATAATTTTGTGTCCTTTTTTTTCTGAAGAAACTATAGTAGCACCAGCTCCATCACCAAACAGGAAATAGGTGTTTCTGTCTTTTTTATCAAGTACTCTGGATTGCATGTCAACAGCTGATACCAGAACATTATGTGCTGTTCCGGAAAGTATCATTCCTTTAGCCATTGAAATACCATAAAGCCATCCGGAACATGCTGCGTTAATATCAAATGCAGGTGTACCTCTGATGCCAAGTTTTTTCTGAAGGATACAAGCCGTTGACGGCATTACTACATCCGGAGTTGAAGTAGATACTATTATGGCATCAATGTTATTGGGCGACAGACCCGACTTTTCAATAGCTTCAACAGATGCAGCGTAAGCCATATCAGAAGGTTTCTCATTTTCCTGTGCCCACCGGCGCTCTTTAATACCGGTAACTCCGAAAATGTATTCCTCAGTAATGTCCGGATGTTCCTTTAGCAATTCCCTGTTATGAATAACCTGTTTTGGCAGATAAGATCCGATACCAAGAATGCTGATAATTCCAGATGGTTCAATTTTTTCTTCATTAACTTCTTTAAGTTTCATTTGTGGAAAGTCCGATTTTTTCGAACCTGCTGAAGGTATTTCGTTTTTCAGAGACTCATCAGAAGTTTCTATTTCTATAACTGGAGACTCGATGGGAGCCGAATCCCCCTCTGGAAATAAAAGATTAATTACGGTTCCTTCACATGGAGCTTCGAAGTCAAAAGTGGATTTGGCACTTTCTATTTCTGCAAGATTCTGTCCCTTGGAGAAACTGTTTCCAGGTTTGACATGCCATTTAACTATGGTTGCTTCGGTTTCAGCAGCAGCTTGTGAAGGCAGATACAGTACCGTTTTAAATAATTCTTTACTCACATTTCTCTCCGATCATCAATTCAATTTTCTGGCATATCCTGTCTTGACTTGGTATATAAAAACATTCCAGTTCTTTTGCAAATGGAATCGGTGTGTCCGGTGCTGCAACTATTTGTGGGGCACATTTCAATTCGTGAAAACACTCTCTGCAGATCAGTGATATAAACCGGTCGCCAAGACCTGCTGTTTCTCCACTTTCCTGCACTATTAACAGCTTTCCGGTTTTTTTAACATCTTCAATGATGGGATCAATTTTCAGAGGACTTAAAATAAATGGATTCCATACCTGAGCGGAATAATTATGTTTATCAATTACAGATAAAACGGTTTCAACCATTGCTCCTGTAGCAATTATAGTAAGATCATTACCGTCAATGTACTTTCTGGGACGAAATATTGAGTCGATGTCTCCATTGTAATCAATGTCTTCCTGTTTACCCCAGTACAGAAGTTTATGTTCAAACACAATACAGGGATTGGGATCATAAAAGCCACCTATCAGAGCTTCAAAAGTTTCTTGTGGCGTAACCGGATAAAGAAGCTTCAAACCTGGAAAACGTGACCATAAACCTTCAAATTCACCGGAATGAAAAGCTCCCAATGTAATGCCCCCACCACAGGGTAATCTGAATAATAGTGGAGCTGCAGTATCTGATCTGAAAAACCATGTTGCGGCATTCAGACCAAGTTGCGTAACTGCTTCTGTGGCGAAATCTGCAAACTGAAATTCCATAATTGGAAACGCTCCGGTCTGAGATGCTCCAAGACAGAAACCTGTTGTAGCAGATTCACATATTGGGGTATCAATAACCCGCTGGGGACCATATTTTTCAACTAAACCTTTGCAGGTTTTAAAAGCAGAACCATATACACCTATATCCTGACCACATAAAAATGCTTTTTCGTTGTATTTGAGAAGATAATCAAGTGCAGAATTTACTGCATGAAGATTGCGGACATTAGATGCTTTGAAAGGAGGCTTTTTGTCGCTTTTTATATCAGAATATACACTCCAAGTCTGTTTGCGGGGATCGGGAGAGGATATTTTGACAGATTCCTGAGTAATTTTTTCAACCTGATTACGAATATCCTCTTCAAAAGAGAGTATTGAATCCTCTGAAAAACCACAGTCAATCAGACCGTTTCTGGCTTTTGAAACCGGATCATCCTTCAACCAGATTTCAAGTTTGTTACGATCAACATATTCTGCATTATCGTAAACCGCATGCCCTTCAAGACGCAATGTTTTACACTCTAAAATTCTGGGAAGGCTGTCATCTGACATTTTTTGAATCGAATCATAAACAGAGCTGTACACTTCCCATACATCTGTACCATCTATTGTGATACCTTCTATTCCATAACCTTTTGCACGATCTGAGAGTGTTTTACAGTTGTATTGCAGGTGAGTGGGAGTGGAAAATGCGTAATGATTGTTTTCTATAAGAAACAGTACAGGTATTTTTTGAACTGAAGCAAAATTTATGGATTCATGAAAATCCCCGGTACTGCTTCCACCATCTCCAATAGTTGCCAAACCGAATACATCCTCTCCGTTGCGACGGGCTGCCCATACTCCACCTACAGCAGGCGCAAGCATATTTCCAAGATGACTTATCATTGGGAATCGACGCCTGTCAGTATCACCATGATGAACATTTCCTTCTCTGCCGTGGGTTGGACTTTTTTCATTGGCAATATACTGATTCATTAAAGAGAGAGGTGATGATGCAACAAGATGTGCACCAAAATCCCTGTGGAGCAAAGAAATTATATCGCGGCCATGCCTGAATGGCAGACTCATTCCAACTGTTGTCGCTTCATTGCCAATACTGATTATTACTGTACCTTTTACATAGCCTTTTCGAAAAAGCTCTTTAAATTTCTCTTCCATCTGACGTGAAAGGTACATATAATAATAGGCTACTGGATAAAACTGTTCCTTTCCCATTTTTTGAGGAAAACGGGGTATATTCGAAATCAGTTCTTCTATGTTGGGCAAAATTGTCGAAGTTTTTATAATAAATACCTCCTCTGTGTATTACTACACAGGTATGTCGAATTGGATCAGATGTTTAAAATAAGTGTTTTATGGAAAAAAGGCCAACAGATTAATACAAATATTGGCAAAACAGTGAATTTAAATAATGATTTGTAAATGATAAATACACACTGGATATATGTCTAACCAGGTACAAAATGGAGAAACATGATGTATGAGGGTAAGATTGATGCTTTAAGGGCACCTCAGAGATTGAAAAGGCTTGAGGTTGAGCGGGTCGTTGAACTGAGTCTGGAAAAATTATTTGTAACAAAAGTGTTGGATACAGGCACAGGAACTGGAATCTTCGCTGAATCTTTTTCGTTGCGTAATATTAATGTTACAGGTGTTGATATTAATCCGGACATGTTAAATGCAGCCTCGCAGATTGTGCCAGGAGTTAATTTCAGAAAAGCTTCGGCCGAAAAGTTACCTTTCAACGATAAATCTTTTGATATTGTCTTTCTGGGACTTGTTCTCCATGAAAGTGATCAACCGTTAGATGTTTTAAAGGAGGCATACCGAGTTGCTGTCTCCAGAGTTGTTATACTGGAATGGATATATCGTGAAGAAGAATATGGACCACCGCTTGATCAACGTTTCAAAGTTGGGGATGTTACAAAACTGGCCAGATCTGCAGGATTTAAAAAAACTGGAAAAGTTTTAATGTCACATTATATGCTGTATCGATTGAATTTCTGAAGCACTGTTATATCTGAAAAAAACTATTTTATCCTGAATCCTAGCAATTTTAATAATCTAAACAGACTTAACAGGCAAAGGTGACAAGTGTTTCCTCTACGCGACGACAATCCGACACTTCAAAAATCGGTAATCACATTTCTGATAGTCTGTATTAATATTGTAGTATGGGTGTTTGTACAAGGTTTGGGGACAGAACCTGCTCTCATTCAATCTGTGTATAGTTATGGACTTATCCCGGGAGAGTTGCTTCAGACAATGAAACCTGGAACAAGCGTTCGAATCAGTCCAACTCTAATATATATTATAGAAGAAAATCCAAACTGGTTTTCTCTTCTGTCTCACATGTTTTTACATGGAGGATGGTTCCACATTATAGGAAATATGTGGTTCTTGACTGTTTTTGGAGATAATGTAGAGGATTCGATGGGACAGGTACGTTTTATAATATTTTACCTGTTATGTGGGCTTATAGCTGCATCAATTCAGATACTTTTCAACCCTTCCAGTCCTGTTCCCATGGTAGGGGCTTCCGGTGCAATAAGCGGAATCATGGGTGCTTACATGATTCTTTACCCCAAAGCACCTGTTCATTTACTGATTTTTTTCGGTTTTTTCATCGAACGTGTTATTGTACCTGCTTATTTCATGATGGCATACTGGTTTGTATTACAGCTTATTGGTGCATTGCCCTCAACAGGTGCTCAGGATGGTGGTGTTGCATTTTGGGCTCATGTTGGCGGTTTTATTGCTGGAGTAATTTTAATACCAATATTCAAGAAAAATGATAGAGTCGAAGCCCAGAAACGGCTCTATCTAAGAAGAATGAGCGGCTTTTAAATCTGAATCGTGTGTTTTTGATTAAAAAATTAAATTCGTGTAATTTATTATAGACATTTTTTGTTTATAAGCACAAAATGTATTCTGCAAAATTTTAAAAAACATTATCGGAGATTTTAATCTATGATAAATTCTAATACCCATGTACATTCACCATATTCATTCAGTTCCTTTGACAGCATCAGGCAAATCGTATCATTTGCAAAAGAGGAACAGATTGTAGCCTTGGGTATTAATGATTTTAATACTTTTGATGGTTTTTTGGAATTTGCAGATACTTGTGAAAAATTCGGGATCTATCCTCTATTCAATATAGAATTCATTACACTTTCTCAGGAAGATAAAATAAAGAGGGTGCGCTGGAATGATCCGGTTAATACCGGAATAATGTATTTGTGTGGAAAAGGACTAAATAAAAATCCGGTGTTATCCCGAAATTCCCGTAATCTCATGGCATCAATCTGGAAGGGTACTCAGGATAGAATCTGGAAAATGATAGACCTGCTTAATAAATATACGCACAAAAAGAATATAGATATTTCTCTCGATTATAATCAGGTACGTTATAAATATGCAAAAAATTCTGTAAGGGAACGTCATATAGCAAAAGCTCTTTATCTGGCTTTTACAGAAAAATGGGATGATCCAGTCAAACTTGGTGCTGCTTTCAAACACCTTTTCAATGATCCAGATTTTTCGGTTGATCTTTGCGATTCGGTAAATATGCAGAATGAAATCCGGAAACGGCTGCTAAAATCCGGGAAGGATGCGTATGTTGAAGAAAAACCGGATGCGTTTATGGAATTCAGTGAAGCAAAAGGACTTATACTTGAAGCTGGCGGGATTCCATGTTATCCATTGCTTACCGATGATTTACATAACTTTACAGAAATGGAAAATAACATTTCAATATTAGCTTCAAAACTTCTTGAAATGGGAATACATGCTGTTGAATTTATTTCAAATCGGACACCGCTGGAAATTTTAAAAAAGTATTCCAGATATTTCTGGAAAAAAGGATTTTGTGTAACTTTCGGTACAGAGCACAATACTGCCGAGCGTTTTTCACTGGTACCATGTGCTAAAAATGGATATCCATTTGATAAAGAACTGGAATGCATTGCATATGCCGGGACATGTATTATTGCAGCACACCAGGAGTTTAATGATCAAAACAAACCTGGATTTATTGATAAACAGGGCTCAAAAATAGTTTTATCCCACAAGCTTAAAGAGTTTATTAAAATTGGAGATGAAGCCATAAAAAGGGCTGTTTATACCACTATGCCAAAATAATCGATTGAAAACAACGAAAACTTATAAAATTAAATTCAATCCGGACCGAAAACTTAATTGACATAATGAAAGCTTAAAAAAGATTCGCGTATTTTGGTATTATGTTGAATCTGGAACTATTTTTTATACTATGAAACAATCATTGCCCGAAAAAAGAAGCGATTCATCAATTTTGGAAAAATTAAAAAAACTCGGATCTGGTTCTGTACTTCTTGCCAGAGAGGTTCTTCAGGACCCGAATTTCGAATCAACAATAGTTCTGGTTTGTATTCACAGTACAGAAGGATCATATGGTCTTGTAATGAACAGGCCTTCCCATATGCCTTTATCAGAAATATTTGATGGTTTCAGTTCTCTAAGAAACAAGCGTGAAGTGTATATAGGTGGTCCTGTACAACAGGATGAACTTCAGATATTACAGATTACCAATGAACCGGTAGAAGGTGCTTATGAGATCACACCCGGCGTGCATATGGGTGGCAGGTGGGGAAGTATTGGACATATGATTGAGACCGATTCTGCTTCTACATATTTTTTTCTCGGATATTCTGGATGGGGGAGTGGACAACTGGAAGCTGAAGTACGTGCAGGTGCTTGGGATGTTTTTCGTATAGATATAGAAAAATTGTTAACCAATTTGAAAAAACTGGTTTCTTCAGATAAAAAGAAGATTTCTGAATTTTTTCAATCAATTCAGATCTGATTTTATTCCCGCAGCTTTCATAAGTTCTTTTTCTTTTTGAACCAGTTTTTCTCTGAACCTGCTAAAAGCTTCATCAATTTTCTCTTTATCGTAATGAGTAAGCCGGGGTTGAATTTTTTTTCTGTAAATTGAAATCATCCTGTTTCTGAATTCTGTGTCTTTATATAATTTCAACCGGGCTCTTAATTCACCACTAAGGCGGTTTTCCATTCCGCATTCTCTGGCAAGAATGTTGTCCAGGTTTGATATCCTGTCTGCGATTGTTAAAATCAACTCAACTGCTTCATGGCCTTTTTCATCAAGACTCATTGCAGGTGGAAGATTGATTGTTTTTTTACACTCTCCGAGCATAATTTCCAGTGCTTCAGAATCCTCAACAGCAGGATTTTGAAAATACTCAATACCTTTTCCACTTTCTGATGCTTTTGCATGCATATATGTGAGTAACCGGGCATCATTTTCACTTAATTCCTCATCAGCACATATTGCATGAATCCGAAGAGCATCATTAAAATAATTCGCAAAAACACCTTTACCCATTATACCTCCAGAATGTTAAACCTTTCAGATTCCATTCTCAATCTTTCAGGTTTTCTCTAAAAATCATGTTTTTTGCATTGGAGGTGTTTGAAAACAAAAAACCGCATTCACGCATAATTGCTTATACGCTGATGAGGATTTTTGAATTTCAAAGGCAAAATCTGCAAATAGACAAATTTTAGAGTTTACCTGCTTTATCCTTCCGATTTTCCTCAAATAGTTACTGCAAATAGTGCGCCGTACATAATCAAAGGCTGATGCGGGTGATATATACATTAATGGGGTGTTGATGGATCAGGGGTTATCTGAAATGAAATTCCTCAAAAACGTTCCATTTCAGGTAAAAGCTGTTGCCAGGCCACGTTATGTATTTGCAGGTTGGGAAAATGATGATATTTCAGATTCAATAACTGTTAATTTGACTTCAGACAAAACGATTGAAGCCCGGTTTGAAATCAGCGAGGAACATTCTGTTGAAAATGAGATTACAGAGAATACAACTCTTAATCTTACTGATAACCCCTATGTTGTATCGGGCGACATAATCATCCATGAAGGGGTTACGATGAAAATTGAAAAAGGTGTTACAGTTCTTATGCCGCAAGATGCCGATATTTATGTGTATGGAAGGCTTTTGATAAATGGAACAGAAGATTCACCAGTTACAATAAAGCTGAATAAAAAAGCTAACGCAACAAGCTGGGGCGCGATCTCTTTTTACAATTCCACCGATACCAGTAAATTGGTTCACCTGAATTTATCCGGTACCCGGCTGGGTAATGATGCTCTCAATGAACGTGCTGGTATTAATGGAAATAATTCACATGTTATCATGGATCATCTTACTGTAACTGATTTTGCTCTTCCTGTAGATCAACATGTAAATATCAGTGTATTTAATATTTCCGGGCAGTTGATTGAAACACTTGTAAATCGTAAAATCTCTTCAGGAATACGCAATATCATTTGGGATGCCAAAAAATACTCTTCAGGAATATATTTCTATCGGATCAAAACCGATTTGTTCAGCAAAACAAGAAAAATAACAATTAAATAAGTTTCAAAAACAGTATTACAGGGATCATTGTATTCAATGATCCCCTATAATGTTGTTTACACTTTCAGAGCTTTATATTGCCGCAAAACGATTGTACTCATATCAGATAATACCAGGAATAAATTACCATTTTAACTGCTACGGCTTCATTTATATTTACTACGCTGAAGATTAACGGCTCAAAATCGTGACAATTTTACGGGACATTGCCAACGGCATTGTTGGGAAAAAAGATTAACTTGCCTTTGCAGGGCATTTCCAGACGTCTGGCCAGGTGAGTAAATGTTACCCGGATACAATCAGGAATCCTCTTGTGGAATGGTAAATGGATTTAACTGCAAAATTTCGTTTTTTCGGGGAGCTTAATGATTTTCTTTCTTCCGAAAAAAAAAGGAGTAGTTTCAGTGTTACTTTTAAGGGGAATCCATCGGTGAAAGATTTGATTGAAGCAACAGGGGTGCCTCATACAGAGATCGACATTATATCTATAAATGGGAAATCGGTGTCCTTTTCATATAAGCTTAGTGGTGGTGAACAGATTTATGTTTATCCGGTTTTTGAAAGATCTGTTCGGGAACCTGTTATTCATCTTGCACCTCTGCCAGAATCAAAAACATTCATACTTGATGTGCATCTTGGGAAATTGACCAGAGTATTGCGGCTTCTGGGGTTTGACGTTTCCTACAGAAATGATTATTCCGATCCGCAGATAGTTAGTACTGCTGTAAAGGAAAACAGAATCATTTTGACGCGTGATAAAGGTATTCTAAAGTATAAAAACGTAAAGGCTGGATACTGGATAAGGTCGACCAATTATCTGGAACAGGCACGTGAGGTAGTACGCAGATTTGACCTGTGCGGTATGATTAATCCTTTTTCAAGATGCATGATCTGTAATGGGAGATTGGTAAAAGTAGAAAAAACAGACATATTATTAAATTTAGAAGAAAAAACCAGGCTGTTCTATAATAATTTTTCCAAATGTGATGTTTGCGGAAAAGTTTTCTGGGAAGGTTCGCATTTTGAGCGACTTAAGGATTTAATAAAAAAAATATGCCCCAATTAACCAGAAATACGGAGAAAAATGTGGCTGTAACTGATAATTGTTCTGATTGTGATGCTTACTGTTGTCGTCATGTGGCTTTACATATCGATAAACCGGTCAGTAAAAAAGATTATGATCAGATCCGCTGGTATTTGCTTCACGAAAACGTCTGGGTTTCAATCGATTTCGAAAACAACTGGATTCTGGAATTCCGTACACCGTGCAGGAATATAGCATCTGATCACAAATGCATTGATTATGAAAACCGACCGAAGATATGCAGAGATTATCCTTCTGAAGACCAGTTGTGTGAGCGCCAGACCGATAAGCCCTTTTACAGATATCTTTTCAAAAATGATAAAGAGTTCGAGAAGTATCTGGACAAAAAGGGTATCGACTGGAAGTGGAAATGTTTCGAAAAGAAAAAAAAGAAAATGACTGTAAAAAAACAGCAGATCAATAAATAATCGAATGATCTTGAACATCTGTTCTTGTGAATACTGCTTATCACAATTAAACCTGTTGTAATGGGGGATAAGTCCACTGCAACAGGTTAAAACCAGCTGGCGATTTTTTGAATTAATTGTCGGAGATTATATTAGGTTATTAACCGTGGGGTTCTCTAATAGAGCAAAATACAACAACCTGCGGTAATCCTATTCAATTTTCAGTTAAAGGCCGAGTAAAATGATGGTAAGGGGATTACTGAAAAAGACCAGAGGACAGCTTGAATCTGAAATTTCCGATGGAATAACCCGGTTCGAAAAAGAACATATGGGCAGAGGACCATTGGAAATCAAGACATATATAATAGAAGATATGGTAATTATAAGATTAAAAGGCGTACTGACCAAGGCTGAACGTGCATTGGTGAAATCTGACCGGAATGTACGTGCAAGAGAACTGATTAAAGAGGTTCGTAATGAATTGATTGAAAACGGACGCTCAATTCTTGAAGATATGATTCGAAATATTACAAGAAGAAAAGTTAAAAGTCTTCATACAGATATAAGCACAATAACTGGTGAGAAGATTATTATTTTGACTCTGGACAAGGTTCTTGAGATTGAATGATAAAATTAAAAACAGGATTATTTAATTAAGTCTTGATTATGTGCATTTCTTTTTTTTATCTTTAGCTGATAGCGGATAGGAGGAGGGGCATTACAGCCTTGCCAGTTTCTATCTGTTTAAACACTATATTACAGGTTATCAGGTCTACTGGTTTTAAAAAGAGCAGAGTAGAAGTGAGGGCCATAGAATTGCAAATTCTGCATTTCTTTGGTCTTTTTTTATGTTTTTCTGCTCAGTTTATCAGTTAAAAAGCCGGAAAAAAACGGGTTGTCATTCAGACGAGGCCTGGACAAAACCGGAAAAATTACTGGTACGCGATTTAAAATGCGTATCGATTTTATCACATAGAGAACTTTATTGGAGGGTACAATGCCCTGGTTTATAAAAACCAGATCAGAGCGAGAAACAAAAAATAAGCTCAAAGATGATATCTGGGTCAGATGTAATTCCTGTAAGGCGCATATATTCAAGCAGGATTTTATCAATAATCTTAACGTGTGTCCAAAATGCGGCTGGCATGGAAAGATTACTGCTTATGAGCGAATAGGGATTACTCTTGATTCAGGAACTTTTAAAGAGATAAACGAGACGATTCGTCCTTCAGATCCACTCTCTTTTACAGATGCCAAAGGGCCTTATACTGAAAAAGTTGAGGCTTCAAGAAAAAAAACCGGGCTTAATGAGTCTGTCGTAACAGGAACTGGCAAAATTGAAGGGTGTCCTGTGGCTGTTGCTGTTATGGACTTCAGGTTCCTGGGAGGGAGTTTGGGTTCAGGTAGTGGTGAAAAGATTCTTTTGGCAGCTAATTATGCTTATGATCATAAAATTCCGTATATCCTGTTTTCTGCATCAGGGGGAGCACGGATGCATGAGGGAATATTATCATTAATGCAGATGGCAAAGACCTGTGCCGGTGTTGCCAGACTTAATGAGAAAAAGATACCTTACATTTCTGTCCTTACTGATCCGACTACAGGTGGTGTTAGCGCTTCGTATGCTATGGTTGGTGATATTAATATTGCTGAACCAGGTGCTTTGATTGGTTTTGCAGGGAGGCGGGTAATTGAGCAGACAATTAAGCAGAAATTGCCCGATTCATTTCAAACTGCAGAATTTGTTCTGGAACATGGGTTTCTTGATATGGTTGTTCAGCGAAAAAATCTCAAGGAAACTCTTCACAAAATCCTTTCATATTACAATCGATAAGGATAAACATGGAACGTGAACTTGACTTTGAAAAGCCGATTTTTGAAATGCAAAAAGCGGTTGAAAAACTGAAAAGTGTTTCGGGTGATAACAAAGAGAATTTTGAAGTTCAGCTTGGTGAACTGGAAAAAAAACTGGTAGAACGCAAAAAAGAGATTTATGATAATCTTACACCCTGGCAAACCGTTCAGGTTGCCCGTCACCCGCGGCGTCCGGTGTTTTTCGATTATATTAAAAACATTTTTACCGATTTTATAGAATTACATGGTGATCGATGTTTTGGTGATGATCAGGCAATGTTGGGCGGTTTTGCTACATTAGGAAAAAAGAAAGTAATGCTGATTGGCCATAGCAAGGGTAAGGATGTTGAAGAAAATCTTGCCAGAAATTTTGGTATGGCTCGTCCGGAAGGATATCGTAAAGCACTGAGATTGATGAAACTTGCCCAAAAATTTAATATCCCTGTTATTACATTTATTGATACTATGGGAGCTTTTCCTGGTCTGGATGCAGAGGAGCGTGGTCAGGCAGAGGCTATTGCCAGAAATCTTACTGAAATGGCACGAATTGAAGTTCCGATAATCACTGTAGTTACCGGTGAAGGTGGAAGCGGGGGTGCTCTGGGTATTGGTGTTGGTGATGTCGTGTTGATGTTGTCGCACTCTATTTATTCTGTTATATCTCCCGAAGGGTGTGCTTCAATTTTATGGAGAGACGCATCTTTTTCTCCAAAGGCTGCAGAAGCATTGAAAATCACAGCAAAATCACTGTATGAGCTTGGGGTTATTGATGAAATAATTCCGGAACCTCCGGGGGGAGCACATACTGATCCGCAAAAAACTGCTGAAGAGATAAAAAAAGTATTGCTGAAATATTTAAAAAAATTGTCGTCATTGTCTACTTCAAAACTGATTAATAAACGTTTTGAAAAATATTGTTCCATGGGAAAATTCACCAGATAACCTTGTAAGGATTATCAATATGAAAAAAAAGAAAAATCCTACTGAAGATCAATTACATAAAATCCCGCTCAGGATTACAGATACAACACTCCGTGATGCTCATCAGTCGCTATGGGCCACAAGAATGAGAACCGATGATATGTTGAGGATCATAGATGTTATCGATAACGTTGGTTATTATTCGCTGGAGTGCTGGGGTGGCGCAACATTCGATGTCTGTTTGCGGTTTTTAAGGGAAAATCCCTGGGAAAGGCTCAGGTTGATTAAATCCAAAGCCAAAAACACTCCATTACAGATGTTGTTACGCGGCCAGAATCTGGTTGGCTACCGTAATTATGCGGATGATGTGGTAGATCGGTTTGTTGCACTCGCTTGTGAAAACGGAGTGGATATCTTTCGGGTTTTTGATGCCTTGAATGATTCCAGAAATCTGGCTGCAGCAATTAAAGCTGTTAAAAATCATGGTGGCCATGCACAGGGTACACTCTGTTATACGATTTCTCCTGTTCATACTGTCGAAAAATATGTTCAGTATGCGCGTGAACAGGTTGAACTTGGTATAGATTCGCTCTGTATTAAAGATATGGCCGGGATTCTTTCTCCGATTTCGGCTGAAAGGCTTGTAAAAGCGCTTGTCGCTGAATTTGATATTCCAATTCAGCTCCATTGTCATGCTTCAAGCGGTATGGCTATCGCAACTTATGTTGAAGGAGTAAGGGCAGGTGCAGGAGCAATTGATTGTGCAATATCTCCGATGTCCGGCTTTTCATCACAGCCTCCGGTAGAAACAATGGCTGCTATTTTTGCAGAAACCAATTACTCTGCAGGTTTGGATATTGATGCGTTGGAGAGAGTGGCAAAATACTTTGAAGAACTTGCTCCGAAACGCAGACAATGCAAATCGCCAATGTCAATAATTGATCCAGGCATTCTGATTCATCAAATCCCGGGTGGCATGATTTCCAATTTCAGGTCTCAGCTTGAGATGCAGGGTGCTTTGGACAAACTGCCCGAAGTGCTTGATGAAGTTTCAAGAGTCAGGGAGGACCTTGGGTTTCCTCCGCTTGTAACACCGACAAGTCAGATTGTTGGAACACAGGCTGTTATGAATATTATTTCTGGCGAGCGTTACAAGATAATACCTAATGAGGTTAAAAACTATATCCGTGGGCTTTACGGAAGATCTCCGGCGCCTGTTTCAAAACTGTTTATAAAAAAGATTCTTGGTGATGAGAAACCTGTAAGCCATCGTCCTGCAGACAAGCTGAGTCCGATGCTTCCTAAAGCAACAGACAATATTGATCCGAAGCTTATTGAGCACGAAGAGGATATTATTTCCTATGTGCTTTTACCTGAACCATCTCTTGAATATTTCAAATGGCGTTCTCTTCCTCTTCAGCAAAGACCGGAAACTCCGGCCGAACTGGAAATCAGGAAAACGGAAGGTGATGTTACTGACAAGCAGGGGTCAGATAAAGTTAATGCAGTTGTTTCGGAACAGCCAGCAGTGTCTGAACAAGGTGATTTTGTATTTCCGAACTCTTTTGGTAATGTTGCAAATGAATTACTGGAAAAAATTGATGGGCTTTCTCTTGATGAACTTATCTTTCGTAAGGGAGATTTTACTATTGCAGTCAGGCCGTCTGGTACAGTATCATCTGTGAACTCCTCATTGCAAACTATACAAAAGTCTGCCGCAACGGTTATCTCTTCAACTACAGCTCAGAAAAAAGAATCTTTGGAAGTAAAGAAAGAGGAAAAGGCTGCAAAAGCTGAAACTGCTACAAATGAAGGGCATTCAAAAACGATTAATGCACCTCTTGTTGGAACTTTTTATTCATCTCCCGGACCTGGCAAACCCAGGTTTATAAACGAAGGTGATAGTGTTAATGCAGGAGACAAGGTTTGCATAGTAGAAGCAATGAAACTGTTTAATGAGATTGCGGCACCGGTAAACTGTAAGATCGTGAAAATACTGGTTGATGACGGGCAGGCTGTCAAAAAAGATCAGCCACTGATTGCGATTGAAGAGGTGTGAACAGTTTTTAACCTGAATCTTTTCTGATTGATATCAGTATTTTGTAAACTGATGTTTTCAAAGTGAAAGTATAAATACTTGTACCCGGATCTTGGAGGGTACAAGTATTTTTTTTTGTTATATAGCTGGTCGAGTATAAAATGAAATTGAATGCTACGAAAAACTATTGGAAGGTAAACCTGATTTCAACCAGAAACCATCAGGTAATGATACTCTTTATAATCAATTCTCAATTTCAAATCCCAAATTAATCATTCAAAAAGGTGTCCGGGGACCTCGTTTGCGGGAAAAAGAGGTCTTCAGCTTATGATGACATTTACGAAATAACATATATTACTCTCGGTGACACATGAATATGGTCTTTAGCCTAACTACAACTTATTATTCCTGTCATTCAGGTATTATTTTCCCTGATCAGACAAAATGAAAAAAATGTAATCTGAAGGTGGTTAAATGATTCGTGAATATGATTATTATCTCTTTGATGCTGATGGAACCCTGTTTGACACAACTGAGATGATTTGCAGTTGTTTCGAACATACAGCAGAACAATTTGGAAAACAATATGACAAAAAACTGGTAAAAACTCATATCGGTATGACTTTAAGAAAACAGATGGAGATCTATTACGGACCCCTTACAGATCAAATGTTTGAAACATTCAGAACTGCCCATATGGACTATCAGTTATCCATCTATAAAGATTTCCTGGTTTTGTGTCCAGGTGTTAAAGAAGCTTTATCCGAGTTGGTACAAAATGGGAAAAAATGCGCAGTCGTGACATCCAGAATGATGTATACACTGGAGTTATTTTTAAAAGAAATGGGAATTTTTTCGTTCTTTGAGGTTCTGGTTACTCCGGAATCGACCTTGAAACATAAACCGGATCCTCAACCTGCTTTAAAGGCACTTGAATTATTTGGCAGCGTAACACCACAAAAAGCTGTATTCATTGGCGATTCACCATTTGATATCGAATGCGGACATAGAGCAGGCATGGATACAGCTTTTGTTAAATGGAGTCATAATGATAAATCGCTTCTTTCCGTAAAACCGGTTTATTATCTTAATGATATGAGACAACTTTGTGAAAACAGTTAGTCAAAAATTGATTAATTCAGGATATGAAGGATGATTCAGTTTAAATCTGTTATTAAAACATACGGCGTTTTGCGGGCTCTTGATGATGTTACATTTACTGTAAACAAGGGTGAATTTTTCGCACTGCTGGGACCTAATGGAGCCGGAAAAACCACTGTCATCCGGTTGATCCTGAATTTTACCCGTCCGGCAAGCGGACAAATTCTGATTAAAGGTGTTCCGGTTTCACAACCCTCTGTTCGGTCTTCAATAGGCTATCTTCCCGAGAATATACGCATACCTGTTTATCTCAGTGGAAAAGAATTCCTGAATCGACATGCGCAGCTTTGCAATATGAGTGGCAGATCGGCCGATATTGCAATTGATCGCGTTGTGGAGCTTGTGGGAATGAAAGGACGGGAAAAAAATCGTACTGGAACCTATTCAAAAGGCATGATGCAGAGAATCGGACTTGCCGCATCATTGATACATTCTCCGGAAATACTCATTCTTGACGAGCCCGTGAATGGACTGGATCCCATAGGTATAAGAGAGTTTCGGCTGATTCTTGAGGATTTGAAAAACAGGGGAGTAACTGTACTGCTTAACTCCCATATACTTTCTGAAGTGGAGCGGCTTTGTTCAACTGCTGCAATCATGGATAAGGGAAAAATCCTTGTTAAGGATACAGTTTCCAGTCTCATTAAGGATGGCGAGACACTGGAGGATGTTTTTGTGAGAATTATTAAAAAAAACTGAATCTTTTCCAGAGTTTTCAAAAAAATAAAAGCTGATATGAATACGATTGTCGCTAAAACACACGGACGCGCCACGCTAGAAGAGAACGCATAAGAAAAGAACTTCTCAATGAATGATCAAAACAGAAAGCGCAGCACCCAGACCTGCCAGATAAAAAAGACCGTCAGCAAGTAAATTAAACAAGGCGGAACGTCTTTGACGAATTTTCGGATTCCATTTAACAAATGAAGACACATAAAACAGTGTCGGAATCTGAAACAGGAAACGAATGGTTCTTTGGTTCTGATAAGCACTCATCCCCATCAATGCCGGGAAGAATAAAAGCAAAGTTGCACAGAACCAGATTATAAGATGTATCGCTTTACGCGCTCTTTTATCGCCTACAATTGTGATTAGTGTTTCACGGCCCATTATCCGGTCACCTTCAATATCCCTGAGATCAAATATGAGTGATCGTAAAAAAGCGAGAGTAAAAATCCAGAAAAACGTGGCAATTGTTACTGGCCGCAATAGTTCAAAACTACTATTAAGTACCTGGGGTGAAAACGTAAGAACTGTTCCCCATGCAAGTGCTACAAAAAGGTCCCGTGAAGTCGGGATATCCTTAAGGTTTTTATAATGAAAAAAGCTTCTGAGCTTTTTGGGAACGAAAGTCATATGGTAAGCAGATCCGGCCAGAGTCGCGATTAATAAAAGATAGAATAAACTCTTGTTATAAAAAAAACTGCCTGTAAGAAGTGTTGTTATGCTGATCCCGCTGATCCATAAAAGTATCTTAAAATGGGCTCTGTAAAATCGGTATCGTGATATTCCGTGATGCTGGGTGGATTCTATGCTTGCAAGGCTGTTCCATAAATACATCGAAAAAAAATAGAGAAAAGAAAGCGCCGCACCGTGAATCGAAAAGGTAAAATTCTGAAGATAGCAGGAAACATAGTAGATCGCAACAGCACCAAGCGCTACAAACAGATTCAGGTTGGCAAAGATATCCATGATGTGTAATATTGTATTTTTTAAACTGTGTTTCTGCTTGCTGTCTGTGAACTGTAGATAATCTGCGATTCGTTTTATCATCCAGTCTGGAGTAGATGCACCCGCAGTGATTCCTACAATATCACACCCCGACAGCGCTTGCCAGTTAATATCTTTTTCGGTTTCAACATGTTGTGTAGGTGTACCGCATTCCCGGGAGATTTTTGCCAGCCGCTTTGTATTGGCGCTGTTTTTTCCACCAACAACAATCATTGAGTTTACCTGTTTTGCAAGAGCTGCAACTTCAGTCTGACGAAGATCTGTTGCAGAGCAGATAGTTTTTTTTACTATAATTTCAGAGTTTTTATATTTCGCCCTGACCGCATCCGCAATCTGGTCAAAAAGAGTCCGGTCAAATGTTGTTTGTGAAACAAGGCAGATTTTGGACATCTCGGGAAGTTTTTCGATATCATCTGGTGTCTGAACAAGATGCCCGGCTTCTTTTGCATATCCGGAAAGCCCGATTACTTCAGCATGCCCCTGATCACCGGTTATTATAATGGAATAACCCTGATTTTTAAATCGCTCTATTGTTTTATGAACTGTTTTTACCTTCGGACACGTTCCATCAATGATTTTATGTCCCTTATCGGTGTGATTTTTTTGGATTTCAGGTGGAACTCCATGGGCACGGATTAAAAGAGTCGATGATTCGTTCAGTTCTTCATCTTCATTCAAAGTAGTAACACCACGCTGTTTCAGCATCTCTACTGTCTGGCTGTTATGAATAAGAGGTCCGAGAGTCTTGATACCGTTTTCTGCTTTTGACGCATGCTCCAGAGCAAGATCTACTGCCCGTTTTACACCCATGCAGAATCCGGCAGTTTTGGCAATTACAACTTTCACTTTTCTTCACCTGAAAAAAAACTAATATAATATTCCATCTGTACTGATAAAAACGGTTTCGTATGAAACAGGGAAAATACTAAAAATTAACTGTATAAATACCTGATTATGATTCTCTTTATTGCAGGCCAGGCAGAATTCTAGGATTTTCTTATGCAAATTTTAACCAGATATGGCAAAAACTGTTTGTAGAGCAGAGGGAAGGCGATTGTGTAACAATCGCACTTCTTTCAGATAGCATTTACATGCTTTTAAGGATTTCATCCTTTTTTTGAATATATTGTGTGTAAATTTCATTTTGCCGGTTTTGGGGTATGATATCACGTGCTGCATTAAATATTTCACTTTCTTCCTCTTCAATGTGGTGATTGAGAATCTCGCTGAGCACTTTGGCTTTGGGTCTCCAGTTTTCCATAAACGGGTCAGATTTGCTTAGTTCCATAAGAGTCGTTTCTGCCACATGATGCTCTTCAAGAGCCTCAAGTGACATCTCTTTTGTATCTCCATGATTGTAAAGCTCAGGGTAAAACACCTCTTCTTCCGATTTCATGTGTGGAATCAGCGTCTTTTTCAGATTGTTGAAAAGGTCGACTTTGGCATCAACATTCTTCTGTTCCAGAATCTGTTCAAAAAGCATTTTGAAATTCTGATGTTCCTGATGAAGCTGAGTGAATAAATTATCTGCCATAAAGGGTATCTCCTTTTTTTGTTTTCGAAATCATTTTATGAAGCGAATTGGTGTGGTTGGGGTAGAAGTTTCTAATCACTAAAAAGGCAATTACTATACCTGTTCCCAATATGAGAGTTGAGTTTTTTGCAAGTATCCTGTTTGTGATCTGCGTATGGGATAGATATATCTAATATTTTTTAAATGTCACTGTACCATGATTCCATTTGTGAAAAAAAGGCCCTCAATTTTGAGTGTAACAGTAGAAAACTGTACTCGGATAAGTAGATTGTACCGTGGTTATCGGCATAATAAAAGCCTGGTGTGGGTTTCTGTGGTTCTGTTTTGGATCAGGGGTGCGATGTTTTATAAATGACTGGTTGATATAAATAAAAAACCCTCGCCGGTTTTAACCGGCGAGGGACTCGTGCACCTTCACCCTATAGAAGGAGGCATGTGAAGTAGCGACTTCCCAGCCGCCTTAATATATTCGGTTTCAACCATTTTATATTGTTGAGCAATAAAAAAGCCCGCGCCAAAATTTTAACGCGGGCCCTCGTGCACCTTCACCCTTAAGAAGGAGGTGGCAGCCTTTTGAGCCGCCGTAAATAATACGTCCTTAAATCCAGGATATTGTTATAATAAAAAAGAAAATTTCTGGGGCATGACTTTTGAGTTTATGTTAATTAAATCTCAAATGCATACTCCGAAAATGCAGAGACATTCCCCTTACTGGCTCTGATTCGGACATATATGTTTGAATGGTACAGGGGGGGTAGTATGGTTCGAGTAGTCTTGTTATTGATTACAATTTTTGTCCTTGCAGACAATGCAAACAGAGATCCGGGAAGATTTAAACATAAAAATGAGAGTTATTCCTATTCACTTGATTTCTCAACAAATCTTCATAAAGATTCTGTTTTGGCTGTGTTATATAGTTTCGACCATTTGAAAAGATACTCTTCGGGAACATCGGAAACCCGTTTTCTTGGTAAAAATAAGGATAATAGTTATGAAATTGAAATCTTGCTAAAACATCTTTTTTATGCAACAAGATCTGTATATAAAAGAACATTTTTGTCCGACAGTGGTGTTATAAAAATCGAAATGATAAAATTTGAAAGTAATAGCACAATATTTCCCTCAATTGTACACTCATTTTCTGAATACAGGGTGTTTAGTGATGGAACGAAAACAGTAATTCAATACAGGCAGATTGTTTCATTTAACAAAAAACTGAATCGGTTTTATCTGAAAATAATCAGAACCAGGCTTGATAAGTTTGCTGATGATCTTACCGGATATATAAAAAACCTTTCCGAAAAAACTGGTTTTTCTGCTCAAACGGAGGCTGAAATTGTCTGCACAGATGATTGTACCTGATG
>JAAYEB010000151.1 GCA_012728995.1 Fibrobacter sp.
ATGAATTTATAAGGCGTTTTTTCAGGGAAATGAGTTTTAATCCAGCAAATATTCATTACGAGACATTTAAGGATAACATTCCCGAAGGCAAATACGATCTTGTTCTGTTTAATGATGAAACCGGGGGGGATGGTTCAAATGATGATGAAGAAAATATAAAGAGAGTAGAAAGTATTGAATGGTATCTTCAGAAATTTTCTTCAAAAACAATTCGACTCTATTTCGGGAACGAAAAGTTATTTTCGGATGTAAGATTCGAAAAGGACAGAACCGTAACATCATTTGTTAATACAAGATTACAGCTTTATGGCAATTTGATGAATGCTTTAAAGTATCAGGATAAGATGCTGTAAATGGCTTTATTGGGTCGGACCTCAACTGTCTGTTATAAAAGACTTTAGCAATTAAAAAGATATTGTTTCTGGTCTTAAACGCTTATTCTTAGGCTAAAAAACATGATCCAATAATTTTGCCATGGGTTTTTAAATTTTATATCATGCTAAAAAGGCAGGTTTTTGCTACCCGTTAAATTACTCTAATCGGCATTTGAATTTTCTTTTTTAGAATGAGTCTACTCTAATAAATGTTGTTCAATCAGGTATGTAAACTTTGCAGATATAAAGATTACTCATAAATATTATTCATTGCCATACGTTCAAGGAATATGTATTGATTCACAAACAAATAGAATTTTCGTTTCATATTATAAATTCATATGTGCTTTAACTGAAAGTGGCGAACTGATTACATGCAGTAACATAAACATAAATAATCATCTTAAAACCTTATACATCAAAAATGACAAATTCTATTGTGCATCTTCGAATAACATTCTAATTCTGGATAATAATATTCCATAAAAAAACGCAGAGGGGCACGCAGAAAAAATGCAGAGGCTTGATTTAACACCTCTGCATTTGTTTTGTAAAAATGTATAAGTAGAGCAAATTTTTAAAGCTTAATTCCAGACAGATCCTTGAGGGGTAATCTTCATAAGACAGGTCTCATGCTCCATTTTGATACTTTTCAGCAATACGACATCCACTATACAATTAAACGGATTTTCAAAAAGGACCTTACTGTAAACCACTAGTATATTCCTGATGCTTATTTAACAAAGATACTGTATTCACCTGCCTGTTTTTATTCAGGGATGGTAATAAAGATGGCCAGTTTTCCTGATTGGCAGCGCTCCAGATGAAACATTAAGTTATTTCCCCTGATTAAAATAAATCTATTTTTGCTTTAGTATTTTTATTAATGAGTCTTTATCATTAACAGCATTTACCAGTTCAATTGCATTTTCTTTGTCAGTAACGCAGGGATATAAAAGGGATATCGTTTCAATTTTATCTTTATCAAAGGTTATAAGGGAAGATATCTTTACCAATTGTTTTACAGTCAGATCATATTTTACAAGATATTTCAGGTAAACTTTATATTTTTCGTAATCAGGCCAGGTATTTTTCAATTCTGATATAAAAAAACGGAATGTATCATCTGTCATTAAATAAGCATGTTTCTTATGTTTGTGGGCATGTGAAACGTTTTTATTTTTGAACAATTCATTTTTCATATTCATAAGTTTAGACCGGTAATTATTACCAAATACAGATAAACTGGATATCAGGCATATTAAACAAAACATTCTTTTCATAATTCATCTCATTGTCAAAAAAATTAACAGCGGTTATTCTAGTCTGGATGATGACATGATTAACTATTGATGAGTTTGCAGAAACGATTCCCGGTACAGAAAACGATTTGTGATTGTAAAGACACCTGAACCACCTCCCATGATCAAATGTTTTCAAGCACTTCTTTTGTTTCTTAAACCAGCCCTCAATGTCAGTGCCCGTGAAAAGATTCTTGCAAGAACTGTGACTATTCAGGTTTTAGTAAACAATCAATACAGAAATCTTTTAATAGTTTTTTTACTAAATCCGGGGTTAAAGCATTCACACCAAATGTATATCAAAAATTAAGTAATACAGCGATTTTGAACCTGTTCGTTACTTTTCCAATGCTAAAAGTGCTTCTCCGCCTTTTAAAGGGGTAAACCGATAAATTAATCCTGAAATAATTGCTCCTGTCAAAGGTGCCACCCAAAACAGCCATAATTGACTTAAAGCCCATCCACCTGCAAATACAGCCGGTCCCAGACTGCGAGCCGGGTTTACAGACATGTTTGTTACAGGTATACCAATCAAATGAACCAGTGTCAATGCAAGCCCAACGGGTATTGGGCCAAACCCTTTGGGAACACGAATATCTGTTGAACCCAAAACTATAAATACAAAACCAAGAGTCAACACAACTTCAACAAGAAAACCAGCCCACATTGAATATCCCGACGGTGAATGGATTCCATAACCATTAGCACCAGGGCCAGTAGAAATATCGAATCCAGTTTTTCCTGATGCAATTGCATAAGCTATACCGGCACCAGCTATTCCACCCAATATTTGTGCAATTATATATGGAACTATTTTCCTTGCAGGAAATCTTCCACCAGCCCATAGCCCAATCGTAACAGCCGGATTTATGTGACAGCCACTAATTGGTCCAATTACATAAGCCATGGTTAGAAGTGTGAGGCCAAATGCAAGAGCAACTCCTGTTACACCTGATTTAAGATCCGGATCATTTGCGGCTAATATGGCAGCGCCCAAGCCTCCAAATACCAGCCAGAATGTACCTACAAATTCTGCTAATAACTGTTTACCTGATTCCATATATCCACCTTTTAGTTTATTCAATATTATTTTTTGGAAACAGTAATTGAGCTGTAGCAATTAGATTCCAGTCTGGACTGTAAGCTGGTGATGTTACACTCCCATAACCCTGAACGGTCAGGAATGTTGACCAATTTCCAAATTGAAAAAGATAGCCCAAACCTCCGCCAAGTGGTACAGTCCAACGATCATCATCAATTTCCCAGTTTGCTGTAATAACGGGTGAGGTGATTACTGTTAGTCCATTCGTGTTTGGAATGATGAAATTAATGAAAGGCTGCATGGTGAAAAGATTGATATCTGGCCTGTTATCCAATCCGGCAAAAGACCAGGTATTATTTAAAATTATACCAGCCAGCCAGTTATCTTTATTATACTCGGCTATAACAGATGCTCCTACACCCCATTTATCTGCTCCAAGTGAATTATCGGTTGCAGTAGGAAAAAGAAATGTGGGACCGATCCCCCAGACAAACGGTTGATAGGTTCGTTGATTAAAATAAAATGCAGTTGTTACGTCGCCTAAGCCGAAATTACCACCACTGCTGCTAAAAATGTCCGGCTGATAAGACAGTGGCAAAATGAGGCGGGTTGTCAAGTTCCAGGAGGAGCCTAACGGGAATACAACAACCGGTTGAATGTTTAAAATGTTATTTACTCTGTCGTTTGGTCCAATACCAAAACCGGTATAATTTTGTATTCCAAAGAAGGTACGGTCTGCAATAGGATTTTGTGCGGCCCTGATTTTTGATTCATGCGCTTCCTGAGTCTGCGACAGTGAGATAAACACTATTGTAATCAGACAAAACCCTGTCATTGCTTTTTTGATTTTGACCATAAGTTCCTCCTCAAATCAGGTGAAAATGCAGCAAGGTAATTTGATCTATTCTGGAAGCAAAAGATATTCCATAACGGGAACGGTGTGACGGACTATCTTTTTGTTCTTTTTCAACTGAACGGGTACAGTAAACCGGTTTTACCAATCTTAGCATACAGTCTTGATTGTTAATATGTTGTTTTATAGTAAGTATTTGGTATTACCTGGTTTTAAATGAGCAAAAAAGTAGTCCGTCCCAAAATTTGTTCTGGAAATTCCTCCCAAAACTTCGGGAAAACACTTATATCGTTGGCATAAACGCCAACACTTCTTTAGGTGCATATGAACTGAATCGATGGTTTTGTCACAAATTAAACGGCTAAATTGTATATATTTATCCTGCATCAATGTCGGAAAATTCCCTTATTTCCAGGAGGTCTGATGAAGTTCAAGAATGTGATACTGTTAACGATCATTTCCGGATTGCTTACAAACAGTTTTGCCGTGCAACCACAAACAGTCCGGGATTCGATGGATGGAAACTGGGCGGTGATCAATGGTAAAAAGGTGTTTCTTTCAGGTATGAATATCGCCTGGCTCTCGAATAATACTTTCGGGCGAGATGTTGGCGACAGCAAAGCTGATATGAACCTGTTTGCATCGAAAGTGAAACAGATTCGAAAAGCAGGAGGTAATTGTCTGCGCTGGTGGCTTCATACAGATGCTTCAAACTGTCCAAAAATTGATTCTGATGGTAAGGTAACCGGTTTGGGTTCGAAAACAATCGAAAATATGAAAGCCGGACTTGATACTGCATATGCCTACGGGGTCGTTGTATCAATGTGCCTTTTTTCTTTTGATATGCTTGTGCCGGGTGATGGTGCCGGAAAAGCAGACTACAGTGACTATAATCTGGAAGCTAACCATAAGTTTTTAACTGAACCGTCCAACCTTGATACTTATCTCGAAAACGGGTTAAGACCAATAATGGAAACTGTCGGAAGTCATCCGGCTGTCATGTGCTGGGAAGTTTTTAATGAACCGGAGGGTATGCTCGCGTCGGCTAACTGGGGGCATGTCATGGAAAAAATATCTCAGAATGATATTCTACGTATTACAAATAAAATAGCAGGGTTTGTTCATCGTAACTCGATGAAAATGGCTTCAACCGGTATTGCTGAAACCGGTTATACAGGAGAATACAGTGATGAGTCTCTTATTGCTGCTGGTGGTGATGAAGACGGGTATCTGGATTTTTACATGGTCCATTACTATCCGGAGTGGGCAGGTCAGGAAAAGTCACCTTTTCACAATCCTGTATCATACTGGGGAATGGATCGCCCGGTTCTTATCGGAGAGTTTCCGGCAAAAAGCTGGAGTACAAGTACGACAGGGCCAGGCAGCAATCAGTCGCTTAAGACATCAAAAACTATCACCGATGCTTTTAAGTATGCATATGATAACGGTTACGCCGGTGCAATGAGCTGGTGTATGTCTGAACCGGATTCTGGGTCTTTGCTTGGTAACTATCTTACAACTGCTCCGGCTTTGGAAGCACTGTTTAACGAACATAAAGACGATATTATGATCAAGGATGTTGTTATTGAAGAGATGAGCGGCGATTATGTCATGAAGTTAGTACTTACAGATCTACCGTCTCCGGATATGGAAAATGGTGCATATAATGAACTGGGGACTTCATTTTCAGCAAACTTTGACGGTAAAGAATCTGTATCATTTTCACTTTTAGTGGAAAAGGGCAGTAATACCAACCTTCAAATGCCTGTGGTGATCAAGGTATCCAATGATTACAAATGGAGTCCAGCGCAGGAACATACAATAGATTTTTCCACAATCCAGCAGGGGATCTGGCAAACAATTACGATACCTGTTGAAGCTTTCAAATATGAAGAGCAGGCTTTAAACAGCAGTGACCTTGCGGATGTTAAGGAAATCCTGTTTCAATACTGGGCTGTTGGTGAAACGTATACTGGAACCATCTATTTTGATAATATTATGCTTGATGATGATATGCTGTTTGATTTCAATGAAGAGGGTAGTGTATGGTCGAGTGCCGCAAATGAATCGAATGTCGGATTGGTGAAGAAAGAAGATGTGACATCAATATGTCCTGATTTTAAAAATAATCGGGTTAAAGACCGCTCATCCCCCTCATTGCAGGTAATAAACAATAAAGTTGCTTTTAATCTTGAAACAGCTTCATCAGTTGAGCTGTCTGTTTATACACCCATGGGAATGTTGGTTCGAAGACTGGAAACCGGTCGGCTTAAAGCTGGTGTACACACAATCA
>JAAYEB010000152.1 GCA_012728995.1 Fibrobacter sp.
TTACAGACGAAATGATACAGCAATACATCGACGAACAAGAAGGTGAACCGATGAGCGATAATAGTCGATTTCAAATCGACGATCCTCTGAACCCCTCGACTTAAAGTCGAGGGAGTATTCTCAGTTAGAGGAACACGGTTATAAATATTTATGATGAGTGTGATTGAATGTATATTCAGTTTTGTTCGCCACAAATTTTTGGTATAATCAAACATTAAATCTTGATAGAGTTATGAACCAGCTTCTTTCGGGTCTTAATGACGAGCAGAAAAAAGCGGTTACAATTTCAAGGGACCATCATACTCTTGTTCTGGCAGGAGCAGGTTGTGGCAAAACCACTGTGCTTACGCGTCGCATAGCTTACCTTGTTGGAGATGGTGTTTCGCAGGAAAAAATACTGGCTCTGACATTTACCCGAAAAGCAGCACAGGAAATGTTATTACGAATCAAGTTGCTTGAACAGATAGATTCCGGATTCGCTCTTCCGGTTATAACAACTTTTCATGGATTTGCATTGAAACTGCTTGCCAGTGAATCTGGGGGCAAGTCCAATTTTGAACGAATCGGTTTCAGGAACCGACCCCGTCTTCTGGATCATGAAAACCGTCTGGAGATACTTGCACAGATAACAGACAAAAGAATCAGGACTGCACTGGATGTGGATCTGATAAGGCTTGATGGCTTAGTGTCACAGTATGTTGTATTTCCCGGGCGTCTGGTATCGCTTTCACCTGAACAAAAAATGATTTTGCAGCAAGTCGTTGACAAGTACCAGTATGAGAAAATGAAAAAAAGTTTGTGGGACTTTTCAGATCTTTTATCTGGAGCTGTCAAGCTGTGTGAAGATGATCCGGGAATGGTGCATAAAACCGCAGGAGTATTTGAATCGGTTCTTGTTGATGAGTTTCAGGATACTAATCCTTTACAGATACGTTTTCTGAACCACTTTGTTGACAACAATTGCGCACTTTTTGCTGTTGGTGATGATGATCAGGCGATATATGGGTTCAGGGGTGCTGATATCGGTCCGACCATTAACTTTACTTCATATTTTAAGGGTGCTGAAATAGTTAAACTGCAGACAAATTACAGAAGTAAACCCTTTATTCTTGATATGGCAAACAGGATTTTCAGAAACAAGAGTGATGTTTACAGGAAAGTCCTTGTGTCTGGAAAGTATGGCAAAAATGACAGGGGCGTTAAACCAAGAGTCTGTCAGTTTACAGACCAGGACATCATGGCTGCCTGGATCATGCTGCAAGCAGAAAAGATTTACAAAAAGAACAGAATCAATATTGCTGATATGGCTGTTTTATTCAGACTTAACCAGACATGTGACTGGATGGCGGATTGGATAAGAAAGAAATTTCCCCAAAAAACCTGTCCGCAATTTCTTACGATACATAAGAGTAAGGGATTGGAGTATCCTGTGGTTTTTTTATGCGATCTTGAGGAGGGGGTTTTCCCAAATTACCGGATCTCATCCGGCAGAAATAATATTGGTTCTGTCTGGGATTTGATAAAGGAATGGTATAACTCAAAAAAAAATCCCATAGAGTGTGACTGGGAGGAAGAAAAACGGCTCTTTTATGTTGGAGTGACCAGGGCGATTGAGTATTTGTATCTCTTTTCATGCAAAAACAAGATGGTTTATGGGAGAAGACGCAGGTTTGATCGATCGAGGTTTTTGCGGATTGTTTAGTCAGGCGCTTGCTGAGAGCAATTTATAATTTGACACAGATCCCCACTTAACCTATTTTTGGAAGATTTGCAGTACCTCACAAAGTAGATCTCTGTTAGTACTATCATCTAAAAACCTTTTCTACGGAATTCATAATGACAAAACCGTTGCGTTATTCAGATGCAGGAGTTGATATATCTGTCTGGAATAAAACCAAAGGCCGTATTGGTGATCTGGTATCGGCTACATTTAATGACAGGGTTATCGGTAGTTTTGGCCAGTTCGGAGGAATGTATGATATCGCAAATCTTCAGGGTATTAATCATCCTGTGCTGGTTTCCTCTACTGACAGTGTCGGAACAAAGGTGATGATTGCATTCGACAGTGGAATTCACAATACTATCGGAGAAGATATAGTAAATCATTGTGTTGATGACATACTCGTTTTAGGAGCAAAACCGCTTTTTTTTCTGGATTATATAGGAATATATAAGCTTGAACCACAAATTGCTGAACAGATTATCACTGGTTTGTCGATTGCGTGTAAAACCAACGGGTGTGTTCTTATTGGAGGAGAAACAGCGGAAATGCCGGATCTTTATAAAAAAGGTGAATATGATCTGGTAGGATGTATTGTGGGTGTCGTTGATAAAAATGATGTAATAGATGGAAGTTCAATAGGTCCGGGGGATGTCCTGATCGGGCTTCATTCAAATGGGTTACACACCAATGGATATAGTCTGGCAAGGAAGATCGTACGTGATATTGCCGGCAAAAACTATTCTGACATATTTGAGGAAACCCAGAAAACATTTGCACAGGAACTGCTTCGTCCCCATCGAAGTTACATGCCGGTTCACAGCTTAATTCAGAAAAAGCTGATTAAGGGGTGTGCTCATATTACAGGTGGGGGGTTTCAGGATAATGTTAACCGGATTCTTCCTCAGGATTGCAATGCGCTGATTACTACACAGGCATGGAAACCGGATCCAATTTTTAATTGGCTTCAACGAAATGGTAATGTTGAAAATGATGAGATGTATCATACATTCAATATGGGTATTGGATTCGTTCTGGTGGTTGATGAAAGTAATGTTGATACTGTTATGAAAGCGCAGGAACTGTCAGTTTTTGAACCGGTTGTTATTGGAACTGTTGCCCGCGGAGCTTCACAGGTTATTATGGAGTATTGATAATGCCCCGCACTATTTACCTATATAATACTGCTTCAAGAAATAAAGAACAATTTGAACCGGTTCATGATCCGGTGGGAATGTACTGTTGTGGGCCAACTGTTTATAATTTTGCGCATATTGGAAATTTGCGGACTTACATATTTGAAGATGTATTAAAGCGGGTTCTTTTATCGGCTGGTTATAAAGTAAAGCATGTGATTAATATTACTGATGTTGGCCATTTGACGTCCGATGCTGATACCGGTGAAGATAAAATGGAAAAAGGTGCGCAGCGGGAGGGAAAAACAGTCTGGGATATAGCAGAGTTTTTTACTTCCAGATTCAGTCAGAATCTAAAGGACCTTAATATAATCCAACCGGATATCTGGCCAAAGGCTACGGATCATATCAGCCAGATGATCGATCTTGTCAAGGAACTCGAGAAAAAGGGTTATACATACAGAACTTCAGATGGTATCTACTTTGATACTTCAAGATTTGATTCTTATTGCAAGTTTGCCCGGTTGAATCCCGAAAGCCTTCGGGCGGGTGAACGTGTGGAAATGGGAGAGAAACGATCGGCTACCGATTTTGCGTTGTGGAAATTTTCTCCGACAGACAAAAAACGTCAGATGGAATGGCAGAGTCCGTGGGGAGTCGGGTTTCCTGGCTGGCATATCGAGTGTAGTGCCATGGCTCAGAAATATTTATCATTGCCGATTGATATACATTGTGGTGGGAGTGACCACATAAGGGTACATCATACAAATGAGATTGCTCAATCTGAAGCTGCAACTGGTAAACAGTTTGTGCGTTATTGGCTTCATGGGGAGTTTCTTGTTCTGGATAAGGGAAAAATGGCAAAGTCGGATGGTAATTTTATCACGCTGGATTCAATAAAAGAAGCGCAGATTCCGCAATTGGCGTATCGCTTGTTTTGTTTTACTGCTCATTATCGTACTCCGCTTACGTTTTCCTGGGAGGGATTACAGGCCAGTGCTCATAGTCTTCAGAACCTGCGTTCTATGGTTCCAGATGTTGATAATTGTAGGCAGATAGATAATGGCGTTATCGAGAAGCTGTTACACCCGTTTTATATGGCGGTATATGATGATCTTAATATGCCCAGGGCAGTTGCGGCATTATGGGATTTGTTAAGAGACAGGGCTATTGATCCGGTTGTAAAGAGGGCGTGTGTGAGTTGTGCAGATGAGATCCTCGGTTTGGATCTTTTACTGGAGCAAAGGAAATTCAGTGAAGAATTAATTGGGAGTGATGGAGTAAAAATAAAACTGATCAGTGAGTCTCGGTTATCGGATACGGATAAGATTAATATTGTTGAAAAGATCCGGATACGTAAAGCAGCCCGTGAGTCACGTGACTTTACGACAGCAGATCGTATTCGTGATGAGCTTGGCGGCTTGGGGATTACGATAAAGGATTTACCGGATGGGACAACTGAATGTACGATACCAGCGTCGGTTCCTGGATAGGTCGCCGGTTGGTGCTTGAAAATAACAACCTGTTATGTAAGGAGGCGTTTGTATGGGAAAAGATCAGAATGACAATATGATGAAGCAGATGAAAAAGATGATGGTTGGAAGTGAGATGGAAGAGAAATTTTTGACCCGAAGAGAGGTTTTTCTCTGGGGGGAGATTAATGATGAGTCTGCTGAGGCTATCGTAAAAAGGATACTGTTTTTTGATGGTCAGGGTAATGATGACATTACTTTATACATAAATAGTCCGGGGGGAGTTATTACAGCTGGTTTAGCTGTTTATGATGCGATGCAGTATGCTAAATCGGATGTGGTGACTGTGTGTATGGGGCAGGCGGCGAGTATGGCTGCAGTATTATTATGTGCTGGTGCCAAAGGCAAGCGTGAAGCCTGGGGGCATGCAAGAGTATTGATTCATCAACCGTTAATTTCCGGTAATATGTTTGGTCCTGCTTCCGATATTCAGATTCAGGCTGAAGAGATGCTTCGGGTTCGGGATAATCTTAATCAGATTCTTTCGGATCATACCGGCCAATCTATAAAGAAAATTCAGGAAGATACAGACCGGGATTTTTTCATGTCAGCTGAAGAAGCGAAGAAGTACGGTATAATAGATAAGATATCTAAAAGAAAATAAAAAAAGATTAACAGGAAACTATAAAACACTTTGACATTGTTTTTCCTGTTTATTATATTTGAAAGACTTTTTTCTACCGAAAAAATGCCGATGTAGCTCAGTTGATAGAGCGTTCGACTTGTAATCGAATGGTCGGGGGTTTGAGTCCCTCCATCGGCTCCAGATTTATGGGTAGGTGCCCGAGTGGTTAAAGGGGATGGACTGTAAATCCATTGGCATTCGCCTACGGTGGTTCGAAACCACCCCTGCCCATTAAAAAAAAGAACTGGCGGGCATAGCTCAATGGTAGAGCTCCACCCTTCCAAGGTGGCTGTTGTGAGTTCGAATCTCATTGCCCGCTTTTTTTTGTGCCCATGTAGCTCAGTTGGTAGAGCACATCCTTGGTAAGGATGAGGTCCACGGGTTCGAGTCCCGTCGTGGGCTGATACAAAGGTGTTTGGTTTTCAGAACCGGCATAAAATTTACATTAACAATAATCACTATCCACCAAGTAGTACTGAGAGGTTTCCATGTCAAAGGAAAAATTTGATCGTTCCAAACCCCATGTGAATGTCGGTACGATCGGGCACGTGGACCATGGTAAGACGACTCTGACCGCGGCAATTACACGTGTATCTGCTGCGAGAGGTCTGGCTAAGTTTATTTCCTACGATGAAGTCGCGAAAGCGTCAGAATCTCAGGGACGTCGCGATGAAACAAAGATACTGACAATTGCAACATCTCATGTTGAGTATTCGACTGAAAAACGCCATTATGCACATGTTGACTGTCCGGGACATGCTGATTATGTCAAAAACATGATTACTGGTGCAGCTCAGATGGATGGCGCTATCCTTGTTGTGAGTGCTGCAGATGGTCCTATGCCACAGACACGTGAGCACATTCTTCTGGCTCGTCAGGTTGGGGTTCCCTACATCGTTGTTTTCCTTAACAAGGTAGACGTCGTTGACGATCCGGAATTGTTGGAGCTTGTTGAACTGGAAGTTCGTGAACTTCTGAGCAAATACGATTACCCGGGTGATGATACACCTATTATTCGTGGAAGTGCAATCGCAGCTTTGACAAATCCTGAAGATGCTGAAAAAGCAAAATGTATTCTCGATCTTCTTGAGGCTGTTGATACTTTCATTCCTGATCCGGAACGTGAAGTTGACAAGCCTTTTCTTATGTCTATTGAAGATGTATTTTCAATTACTGGTCGTGGAACAGTTGCAACCGGGCGTGTTGAGCGTGGTGTTGTGAAAGTTTCTGATGAAGTTGAGATCGTTGGCTTAAAGCCAACCCGCAAATCTGTTGTTACAGGTGTGGAAATGTTTCGTAAACTTCTGGATCAGGCTCAGGCGGGTGATAATATCGGCACATTACTTCGTGGTGTTGACAAAAATGAGATTGAGCGTGGTATGGTTCTCGCAAAACCTGGCTCAATTACACCGCACCGTAAATTTAAGGCTGAAGTATACGTATTGTCCAAGGATGAAGGTGGTCGTCATACTCCTTTTTTCAGTGGATATCGTCCTCAGTTTTATTTCAGAACTACTGATGTCACAGGCAGTATTAAATTGGCGGAAGGTGTAGAAATGATCATGCCTGGTGATAATGCGGCTATTGAAGTTGAACTGATTGCTCCGATTGCTATGGAAAAAGAAGTTCGATTTGCGATTCGTGAAGGTGGACGCACAGTAGGTCAGGGTGTTGTCACAGATATTATTGAATAATTATCCGTTACACGTCTAATAGAGTGGTTTATATATGCCAAGAGAAAGAATAACTCTGGAGTGCACATCTTGTAAGCAGCGCAACTACCAGACTACCAAAAATAAAAAAAAGCATTCCGGGCGCGTTGAATTTAAAAAGTATTGTCCATTCGAACGGAAGCGGACAATGCACAAGGAATGCCGTTAGTCTATAATGGGTGTGCGGTATAAATATGTGCGGCGTCGGGACGGAAATTTAACAAATTAGGTCTGTAGCTCAATTGGTAGAGTAGCGGTCTCCAAAACCGTTGGTTGGGGGTTCGAGTCCCTCCAGGCCTGCATGAGTGGTGATTAACATGCAGAAATTTATACAATATCTAAAAGATGTTCGTTCTGAGATGGCCAAAGTCAGTTGGCCTAAAAAGAATGAGGTGACAAGTGCTACCACTTTGGTAGTGATCACGAGTATTGCCGTTTCGTTATTTGTTTATGCCTGCGACAGACTTTTATTGTTTGTTGTAGGATTATTTTTAAAATCAGGTTTGTGAGGTCAGAGGCTTTTAATGGCGGCACGATGGTATGTAGTTCACACCTATTCCGGGCAGGAATCTAAAGTTTATCAATATTTAAAAGAATTGATTGAATCCGGAGAAATGGGTGATCAGATAAAACAGGTGCTTATGCCCACACAGGATGTGGTGCAGGTGAAAAATGGTAAAAAAACAAAAACTACCAGAAAATTTTTCCCAAGCTATATTCTTGTTGAAATGGAGCTTTCCAAGGAGACAATCCATACGATTCGTAACAGTGCGGGTGTAACTGGATTTGTTGGTGGAAATAAACCTCAACCTCTTCGTGATGATGAGGTTAGAAGAATTCTGGGGCAGACTGAAAAAAGCTCTCGTCAACAAATTTCCGAAGTGCCTTTCGAAATTGGCGATGCGGTTAAAATTAAAGAGGGACCTTTCAAAGATTTTGATGGTGTTGTGGATGAAATTCATCCTGAAAAAGGTAAAATAAAAGTCATGGTGAGTGTGTTCGGCAGATCGACGCCTGTAGAAGTCGATTTCATGCATGTTACTCCCATAAGTTGATTTAAATAGGAGTCGGTTAAATTGGCTAAAAAAATTGTCGGACAGATAAAATTGCAGATTCCTGGTGGTGCAGCTAATCCTGCTCCTCCTGTAGGACCTGCTCTTGGACAACAGGGCGTTAATATTATGGAGTTTTGTAAAGCTTTTAACGCCAGGACTAAAGAATCGCAGGGGTTAATAATTCCAGTTGTAATTACTGTATATTCGGACAGATCATTTACTTTTATTACAAAAACACCTCCTGCAGCAGTTCTGATTATGAAAGAATTGGGGAAAGATAAAGGGTCTAGCGTTCCAAATAAAGAAAAAATTGGAACTCTCACAAAAGATCAGATAAAAGCTATTGCAGAAAAGAAAATGACGGATCTCAATGCTGCGGATGTTGAAGCTGCAATGAGAACGGTTATGGGTACGGCCAGAAGTATGGGTGTAAATATTGCAGACTAGGTCGTGACTTTATAGATAGGGAGTAAATGGTTCATGAAGCGCGGTAAAAAATATAATGATGTTCGGGAAAAAGTAGACAGACTAAAGGAATATAATGCAGTCGAGGCTATTGAGTTTCTGAAAA
>JAAYEB010000153.1 GCA_012728995.1 Fibrobacter sp.
GAAAATAACCATTAAAAATTAATTTTTAGCATTATACAGCTTTTCGATTCTAATGTTTTGGGCTGATCTGGTCTGTTATGAAAATCCCCGCATGTATTCCGACTGAATTTATCCTTTTACCGGAAATAGTATAATAGGCAGAACCATAATTTTTGAATAATGATTGAGTCCCATTAATAATTACAACACCGGCACGATTCGAAACCTTTTTTTTAATTTTTGGGTTATCATGTGTTACCCTGCTGATTTGGCGGCTTATTCTCAGGCTGTCGAAAGAATAACTCTGGGCAAATTCATCCCCACTCATACGGTAACCCATGACTACTATAGTATCCCCCGGTTTTATTAATTCCACCTCTTCTCGAGGAGGTAATCGGGTAACATAAGACTCATGTTCGCCGGTTTGAATATAGCTTAGAAGCGATGTGTCAGAAGAGTCTGTCAATGATACAAATGCATTTTTTAAAGTAATGCCATAAAAAGCGGATCTATTAAAACAATATCTGATATCGCTTCCTTCATAAATTACACAACCATAAATTGAATCCTGACAGTATTCAATTGATACTACAATACCCTGGTAATCAATTTTGGGAAGATCTATCATCCTGGATTTTTCTTTTGCAGATAAGCAAGCAGATACGCAAATAATAACAAGAAACAAATTAATAACCTTATTATGATTCATTTTATCGTTTCCTTTCTTTAGTTCCGATCTATTTATCAATATAACTATATCAGGATAGATTATCACTATTCAGATAACAATAGCGTATTCAGTATGAATACATCTATCTTTTTGTAGACTGACAAAAGGAAAGTAATGTGATTGCAGTAACCCAGCAGAAATAGTTAATATGATTCTATTTTTGGTATTTCTCATGATTTTTACGGACAAGATCAAGATAGGAATGGTAATTCTTTATCCCGTTTTTCGGAGAGGTAATTGAAATTGCGAGCTCTGCGGAAATTTTTTCTTTTCCGATACAGAATTTCCTGGCAGTTATTTTGTCGTTAATTCTTCTTTTTACGACCATGGCTCCATCCGGATCGGTCATTGAAAGGAGAATAAAGATGGATTCTTTATCCAGATCATCCAGAGAACCAATAAGGTCGATATCACGCAGCAATTTTTTCGTAATTATAAAGATTTCGGAAAGAATCCGCTGTTTATCTGCAACGACTTCCTGATTTCGTTCATCAATTAGCTTTTTGATAGAAATTACAATAGTTGAAAATGGTGTTTTGTACCTTTGATTTTGTTTAATTTCACGGTCGAGAAGAAAAATGATGTTATTTGAAGACAGAATTCCCGACGGCAAAGTGACTACTTTTTTGTCTGAAACATTTTGGGCAACAGTTTTAATAAACTGATCTATCTGCTCTTTTGAATAACCTTTCAATTCAAGTACTTCAATAAGTGAATTCTGATAGCGGGATATTTCATTTTCATTTTCCAGAAATACGGCAAGGTTACTGGCAAACTTGTCGGGAGCTTGAAGCAAAGAGCGGCTTATCCATTTTGAAGCGGCATTATCAAAAACAGATTCAAACCGGCTTGATAATGATTTGGTTATATTAAAAAGTATTTTTTCATCAACTCCGTATTTTTTAAGCTGATCGACAAGCTTTTTCTCGAGCTGCATCAATGCTTTTCTCAGAGTTTTACTTCCCTGTGGACCTGATACTCCCTTAAACCCCACTGCAATGCCTGTACTTACTTTTTCGACATATTCTGCAAGTAGATTTGACAACTGTGTATCATCATCTGTTGAGCTTTTTCTGATTTCTGAAGCAAGATATATCAATCTGGCAGCTTCTTGCGGTTGAGCTTCGATTGCTGCTATAAGCTCTTTTTCTGTAACTCCGATACTCCCAGCAGCTTCACTTAATGATCCGGCCAGACGCTCGCCCTCCAGTTCGATATTAAGCAGGCGAAGCAGCTCAAGATAATTATGCAAAGGCATCCCACCAGCCAATAATGCTTCTTTCATTTTTGGTAAATACATTTTTAGCTCAGAGAGATCAGGAAGCATTCGACGAATGATCTGAGCAAGCCTTTTAAGAGACTGTATACCCTGTTTATACTCCTGAAGAATAAGCTTGACAATAACTTCACAGCTCAGCTCATCAAACTGTTTCGATACAGTTTCCCTGCCGGATATAATATTACCTGTAAGTTTCTGAACCTCTATCGCTTCCGACAGATCCGATTTTAACTGGTAAATCGATCCCAGCAGGGTTTCCAGAGAAGATGAGGACATGCTGTTGAGCCCTGTTTTAATATCTGAAAAGAAATCGGATACTCTGGCAGTGTTTTTCAGTTCCGTCAAGTTCTGAGACAGTTTCTGAGCTGTCTCCTGAGGTTTTTCGAGTAACTGGGCAAGTGATAAAATCTCGCTTATATTTCGTGAAGTATCATGAACGATTTCGTTGTCATTTTCGTTTTTGAAGAAACAACCATCCTGATTTGAATTAGTGCAGCCTGAATCTACAACAACCTGATCACCCATGACCATATCAAAACGCACGTAATTGAGTTTTACCTTCGTGCAGCCAGCATCTGCAAGTTTTTGTTCAATTTCATTTATCCTGTATGTGTTTACGTTATCACCAGATAAACTTATGAATGCTATTACATCAGATAACTGAACGCCCCGTTCGAAAGTAACCGATTCAAGTCCTGTTTTTGCGAATTGACTTATAATCCTTTTGGGGTTTACCATCTTGTCTACACATGCATCCTCAATAAAAAGGCTTCCACGATCAACAATAAAGGAGAGTGCGGGCATCGAGCAATGCATTTCTGTTATGGCATCAAACAGTGGAGCAACATTTCTGGTTGTAGTAGGGTGCTGTCCACCATAAAGACCAGCACTGTTGAATGCAACATTAAACAAACGGGCAAGTTGATCTGCTCTTTTCTGATCCAATCCCGAACCCATATTTACTCCTCTTATACCTTTTTGCACCGTCTTTCGTAGTAAAAGTGGAGATCATCACGAAAAGCAGCTGCACTCTGGTACCTTTTTTCAGGATCGGCGCGAACTGCTTTACATACAATTCTCTCGAGTTCTTTATCAATATGTGGTCTCCATTGTGAAGGTAAACAGGTGAAAAGTGAATCGTGATCATTTATTTTTGCCATCAATATTTTCTCGATTGTTTTAACCCGCAACGGTAATTTTCCTGCTACAGTTTCATAGAAAGACATACCGGCAGAATAGATATCAGATCTGTTATCTACTTTTTTGTTAAGCATCTGTTCGGGTGACATATAAATCGGTGTTCCGAAAACAACACCCTCCTGGGATTGTTCGGTATATTCGGTACGTGCAATACCAAAATCGGCCAGATACGGTCTTTGCCCACGCTCTTCAATAAGGATGTTAGCCGGCTTTATATCCTGATGAATTACACCCTCCTCATGCGCAAACGAAAGCGCATCAAGAATGTTTTCAAATATACGGATACACTCATCTACAGGAATAAACTTTTTGGATGATACCGGATGGCGATTATACCGTTGAATTATGGAATCCAGATCTTCACCCTCAACCAACTGCATCGATATGTATAACAAATCTCCAGTATCTCCCATATCAAAAACCGGTACAATACTGGGGTGATTCAGTATTGCAACCGTCTCTGCTTCATCACGAAATCTGATACCGGAATCTGGAACCGGACCCTGTTTTGGATAAATTTTTACAGCAATTTTACGTTTTAATGAATGCTGAAAAGCAATAAATACAGCTCCCATTGCCCCCCTGCCGAGCATCTGAATAATTGTATATCCCCCTATCTCTTTCCCGATTAAACTTGCAGGATTAAATATCGACTTTGAACAATCAATTTGAGAATGCATAAAACCAACAAAACAGATTTAGGTTACATGGATTGTTTAGTTCATTAAACCAAATATCTTTAGTATAAACTATACAATAATTAAGCTGATTTTGGTAGTTGAATTTAACATCAGATTCTGCTGCCCGTTTTTTTACTCTGCTATCAATCCCTTATTCCAGAAAATTTATAAAATTCCTGGAATCCATTTCGAATCTGTACTCTCCAGTTTGAATTAATATTGCAATAAAGACTCGCAATAAGGAGCTATTTTTGTACAATTGTGATTTCTATTCCCTACAAGAACACCCCTCTATTGCTTCAAAAGCACTCTTAATCGCAGATTTTCTGTTTTTTGGGGAATATTTTGTGATTTTTAACTGTTGAGCAATTATATTGAAGCTAATCCGTAATGTTTTTAAACTCAGAATTCGGGTATATGGCATTTATTTTTAGCAAAATAGTCGATATTAGATTGGTGTAACCCGGGTTTAAACATTAAGAAGAATATAAAATTCAGGAATTTTTACCGATTATTATGATATTTAAACTTTTTTTATTATTTACGATTATACCTCTGGCAGAACTGCTTTTACTTGTAAAACTCGGTACTTATATTGGAGCTTTAAATACAGTTCTGATAGTAGTATTAACAGCAGTAACCGGAGCCGCACTGGCAAAGCGACAGGGGACAGACACCTTGTGGAAAATACGTCAAAGCCTGAGTATGGGACATTTCCCTGCGGATAATCTTATTGATGGCCTGTTCATTCTAACTGCGTCACTGTTTCTGATTACTCCCGGTTTGATTACTGACATCACTGGTTTTCTCTTCCTTACACCAGTAATACGAGATATTCTAAAAAAGCATATAACAACAGCAGCCAAAAAATGGGTAAGCAGGTCCAAAACGATCCATTTTACTTTTACCCAGCCCGGATGATTTTCCAACGAAATGAATGGTGAATCCATGCCCTTTACAATGCGACTACCAGATATCATTAAATAGTGTTATTATGACCAGATTCTCTCTTGATGTTTTTGCCTCGGATGCCATCACAAATCACCTTTGATGGAATATTAATTGTTCTGGTTTTGCCATCCTTACTCCCCTGAAATATTTTTTGTTGTTGAGCAGTAAGGAAAAAATATATTTCAGGCCATTTTTCAATCGACTTTTAGTGTGATAAACAGAGATTCGCTGTCAAAAACTTCAGATATACCGGTTTCTTTTTCCCAAAATGAACCATTATCAATAGATCAGATTATTGATAACGCGCTCAAGCAATGTAACAGCCTTCCCGAATCCTGTTCACCATTTATTACACAAATCATGGATCTTAAGAATCGTCTCTCACACGGTAGACTTCATCTTGCGATCCTGGGCCAGTTCAACCGCGGGAAAAGTACTTTTATTAATGCTCTTACTGGTTTCAGGATACTCCCTACATCAGTACTTCCAATTACATCTGTACCCACATTTATCTCTTATGGAAGCCTGTCGTGTACTGTAAATTTTTTTAATAACAATCCGGATCTTGTAATTACACATTCTATTGAAGCAATAAGTTCCACACTAAAGAGATATGTAGCTGAAGAGAACAACCCAAAGAATGGGTTATGTGTCAAAAATGTTGAAGTTAACTGTCCGAGTCCGCTTCTTGAAAATGGTACAGTGCTGATTGATACTCCCGGTTTTGGATCAACATACATCCATAATACACGTTCTGCACTTGATGCGCTTTCGGAATGTGATGCTGCGTTATTTCTTGTAAGTGCAGATCCGCCGATGACTCAAACAGAAATTGAATTTCTCAAACAGGTAAACAAATATATACCGCGAATCTTTTTCATTCTTAACAAAACGGATTTACTTGAAAAGTCAGAACTGGACAAAATAGAGCAATTCATACGTGAAATACTTGTAAAACAACTGGATTACCCCTTGAATATTCCTTTATTCAGGATTTGTGCATTAAATGGTGAAAAGGCTTTAAAACAGGATAAATCCGATTTCAGATGGACCAGCAGCGGAATGGAAAAAATGCGTGAAGAGATACTGGATTTTCTTGTCAGAGAAAAATACTTTACACTTTCACAAGGCTTGACTGATAAACTGGGAGATGCGCTGAGTGGGATTTGTACTTGCCTGCAAAAGGAAATAGACAATCATCAGATTCCGGTTCAACTGCTCGTCAGGGAAAAGCAGGAATTAACGAACCAGTTTGAAGCACTACGAAAATCAATTGACAAAGACCTCTCTTTAATCAACATTGAAAAAGAGGCAATCCAGAAATTTTTAAAAGAACAGATTTTCTCAGAACAAAAAGCAATTATTGGGCACCTTGCCGAAATTCTTGCATCTCTCCTGATAAACGTTTCAGGAAACCAGGAATCAATTTACAGTATTGCAAAAGCACTTAACCGTATTACAAACGATAACCTTTCAAATCTCCTGACAGTACTTATCACCAAAGTCAATAAACCACTGCGAAAGGCCATACAGTTTCATTTACATGAATTCGACCGGGTTTTCGAAACATTTGAGAAAACTGTTCATGATCCGGAATTTAACGCTCTTGAATTCCACGAAAAAATTGAATTTATGGAAATTTCAATGGAACGCACCTGGCAGCCGGACAATGCATTGTCCGAACTGAGCCTGGAAAGCAGATGGACAGACCGTTTCAGGAATCGTCAATCGCGCATTGCCCGTTTGCAACAACACTTTACAGAAAAGCTCAAGGAAATTGTACTTAAAAACACTGAATCTCTTGAAGAACACCTCGAACTGGAAATAAAATCAGCCTTTGACAAAATTAGCGGTACACTAACTGAACGATATGGTAAATGTTTGACATTTCTTGAAGAAGCCGTAAAGAAAAAGGAAATCGCAATTAAAGAACGAATGGAAAGAGGCGGGAAACCGGCTGCAATATTAAAGGAATCAATAACTGCGATTTCCGGTATTCAAAAACAGCTAACCTGAATATTTTGACAATACATAACCGCTGATTGTTTATTTTTCTACCAATTATATTCGTAAATTTTTTTGCTGCTGCATAAAAGATTCGACGAAGCGCGTTTTTTTTTCACGATTTGTAAAATTTTATCCTCGTATTAATGAATAAAATCAATCCAGTCAAAAACAGTTTTTAATCTTTCCGGGTAACGACAGTACAGTGCTTTCCAAAAATATTTTTGGCAGCTTTACCAGAAATCTTTTTTTAACTTCTCCGATTCTTTCATCACCTGCAAAGAACTGAAACAAAATATCTGAAAGAGTATTGCTTGACTGGGCTGCAGCGATCAGTGTTTCAAGCAGATTCCTGTTTTCAAACAGCTTCCGGTTAAGAGCAGCTTTTATCAGTTCATCACCAAATTCCTGTTTCCATAAGGAATCGAACAATCTCAAATCACCGATTATAATGGCCTGAGCTGCGAGTTCTGCAGACCAGAGTGCATATAGCAAGCTGTCACCGGTCAGGAAATTTACATGCCCCGCAGCATCACCTGCAAGCAGCCAGTTCTTACCTGTACAGGATTGTTTAAAAAAATCTGCATTCTGTGGTGAAGGAATCAGAGTGCTCCATTTTCTAAATGGCCTGAGCCTGTGCGACTCCTGTTTAATAATAATATCAAGTTCAGCTTTTAATCCTTCAGAATTACATAGTTTGTCTACCAAACCGATACTGCTGCATTTGCCAAGGTCATTTATCCTTAAGTAACCAGTACGGTTTTTTAGAAACCTTTTTATAAATCTCTTTTCCGGAAATCCTTTCACAAGATATCCAAATCCAATAGAAAGATCCTCTCTGCTTAACGGCTCACAAACAGTTTTTCTCACCAGACTTCTTACACCATCTGCACCAACAATTATTCGTGCCCTTGTAGTTCTGAAATCAGTTTTTATTTTCCAGAGTCCTTTTTCAGAGTATATATCAACAACTTTTTCGGGTATAAACTTGCACCCGCATCTTATTGCAGAATCAAGCAGATATCGATTCAGATTATCCGGCAGGAATGAAACAAATTTTTTATTTGATTCTGTTCGGAAAACAACTTTTTTCCCTGATGGAGAAATGAGGTGATATTCGTTGTCATTTCTGTGTTCAAGTGACAGGAATCCTTCAAGAAGTGAGAATTTTTTTAAGGCAAGATTTGAAATAAATCCACCACAATTTGTATTACCGGAATTCCGGCAATCAAATACTACTGGTTGTAAACCTTGTTTTGCCAGACAGTATCCAAGAAAAGCTCCACAGACACCGCCTCCGACAATGACAACATCAAAGGTACGAACAAATCTGCCCGAATTTACAGATCCAGGAATCAATTCTGAATACAGGAATTTTTTAACCTTTTGGGGTTTAACCGCATTACTAATGAGTCCCATAGAAGATCCTGTCTATAATGTATTTAAAAATACAGCGTTATTTTCAAATTTCAGAACAAATCTGGTTGTTTCAAATTCCCGATTTGAAAAAATTATTCCGAAGTTAGAAAAACCTTATTTCACTTTCGTCCAAAATAAATTTCAAAACAGTCTGCCTATTCTTATTCTTGGGGTTTAAGTAAATCACGAGAGTCTGGCAAACTCCTTTTTTAAGAACATTAAATCAACGAGTATATATAAAAAAAATGCCCTTAAAGCTCAACTCTTAACAATCTCTGCCCTGCGAATAAGTTCAGTGATACCTGTTCACCGATTTGTTAAGGACAAGTGTGACCATATTCTTAAATTGCTCTGGAAACTTCTACGGTTTAATTTTACTCATCCATGCTATTTATTCATCAATTACCATGCCTGTTTTTTCTTTAAAGGTTTTTATTACCTTTAATGCCCCACAAACCACTGCTCTCAATAATGCTCAGATACCATGGTTTTGGGACAAGCTATTTTTTTACTTTTATCTATTAGTCCGGCATTTAAATGAGGCGTAAGAACTATCTCAAATTGTTCAATTTCTTGCATTAATAGATAGTTTATAACTCTTGAATAACCAACTTTAGTTGCCAGAATAATAATATGGTAAAACGATTGCCCATCCCAACGTCCTGATTCCCAATTATCAGAATATTTACACTATTTACCACAAGACAGGAACAGTTTTTTCTATATTATTAAAAAGAGCTTTTACCCGAAAACAATCACCCAAAAAATCAGAGCTTATTATGGATGCAGAGAATGATTTTATTCAGATATATAAAAAAATACTCAAATTCGGATATGATCCTGCTGATGATGCATATAAAGAGTTGGAGAAAAATGGAAGATACTGGGAAGGACGCACTGAGGATGGTTTGAGTTACTGCGTTTACGATCCTCCACAGAAGACAGAAGTAAACAAGAAAATCCCCAACAAAATGGAGATACTATTAAAAAGATACCAGTTGTTAAAGCAGATCCTTCAGAGAGTTGAGAATTCTGATGACATTTCGTGGAATGATGTATCCAGGCATTATGAAAGAATTAAACAGGAATACCTTCACCTTCAGGAATTGCTGGAATCGGTTACCCTGAATAAACCTGAATCAGACAAATAACTCCCACCACCGTGTCATGTAATTGTCGAATTACTTTTTCCCTGATATTACCCAATGCCCACAAAAAATGAATTCATAAATCGATTCCGCCCCAGGAACAGTAAAATGAAAGCTGGGAAAAACATTGTAATTATACCCTTCAGAATCGGTATCCGGGGTTGCTATCGGTATCGGATCATAGAATAAGAAATTTCAGAAATCGATTCCGGCCCGATTTGGGATTATTATTAAGCGTTACCAGTTTTGGGGGGTATCCATTTGAAATAAAGCGACAACATGGCAGGAATCAAAATCAGGGTCATAAAAGTTGCAAATGATAATCCGTAAATCATTGTCCAGGCAAAAACAGTCCAGAATTCAGACATTTCCGATCCAATCTGTATCCCAAATGACGAAGGATGAATATCAAAGCTGACTCCAAAAGCCATTGGCAACAATCCCAAAACAGTTGTAAGTGCAGTAAGAAGGACCGGACGCATACGTGTTTTTCCAGCTTCAACAACTGCTTCCTGAACCGGCCTTCCCCACCCTATCAGTTTATTTGTGTAATCAACCAGTACGATACTGTTATTCACAGCAACGCCAGCCAGAGCTATTAAACCAATTCCAGACATAATAACGACAAAGTTCATGCCTGTCAGTAAATATCCCCAGAATACTCCACCAAAAGATAATAATATTGAAATCAGTATAATTACAGGTTGGCCGATGGAGTTGAACTGAGCAACCAGAACCAATGATATCAGAAACACAGCTACAATAAATGCCTGAACAAGAAATCCGGATGCTTCCTGGCGCATTTCGAATCCGGTCCCCTCAACAATTTCATATCCGGGAGGCATTTCAATCGCATGTACAAGACTATCAATTTGATTCTTTATCTCGGTTTTATTCGGGATTTCAGGAAAAAAATCCCCATATACACCTATCGAACGCTGTAAATCCCGATGGCGTATTGTTCCTGTTGATGAAGTAACAGATATTTCAGCAACTGAACTTACAGGGATACTTACACCGTCATTATCAACAACATTCAGGTATTCAACATCTGAAATTGAAGATCGGAATGGATTACAATACCTCAATACGACATCGTATTCATCACCACCTACACGGTATTTACTTATCTCGGTACCATTAACAGCAGTGCGAACCGTTGATGCGATCTGCTGTATGGATAAGTTATAAAAAGCTGCCTTTTTACGATCTACAAATATATTCAGCTCCGGTTTTGCAGGTTCATAATTGGTTTCGACAAGTTGAATTTCTTTGATATTTTTCAGATAGGCTAAAATGGTGTCTGCATATGATCCCATGATTTCATAATCATCACCAATAATCTCGTATGAAATATCATTACCAGATGGAGGCCCGGCCTCCTGTTCCAGGATTTTAATCTGCGCACCTGTAAAATTTGACAGACTATCATTAAGTGTCCGAACTGTAGTTCTTCCTTTAATAGTACGCTCCTGAAAAGGTTCCAGTGACAGTCTGACATATCCTTTGTTATATTCTTCTCCAACACCCGAAAAAAAATCACCATCACCGGCACTGCCCGAAACCACTTGAATATTTTTAACTGAAGCAGGTACATTTCTAACAACCTCTTCAATTTTTCGTAGGACATTATCGGTTTTTTCCAAAGGTGTACCCTGTGGCAGTTCAGCAGTAATAATGATATCGGATGGATCCAGCGAAGGAAAAAATATCGCTTCCTTACCAAAAATCCAATAGAGCAGGAAACCCGTAATAACCAGTGTAAAAGAAACTGCAAGCACAACTTTAACATGAGAGATAACACGTACAAGCAGTTTTTCATAATTTCTGACAAGCCATAAATAAAACCGGTTATTTCCTGCTATCCTGGATTGTGATTTTTCATCTCTGACTTTTAAGAAACGCGAGCAATAAACCGGATTGAATATCAGGGCAACAAACAGTGATGACAAGAGCACTATTATAACTGTTTTAGGAACATACGACATAAAATCGCCCATAACATCCGGCATAAATATGATCGGAAGGAAAGCAAGACATGTCGTAACTGTTGATGTAATAATTGGCCAAGCAACTTCAGAAGACCCTTCTATTGCAGCCTCCAACTGCGATTTTCCCATGGTTCCATGTCGGAAAATATTTTCGACGATTACGATTCCGTTATCAACCAGCATTCCTAATGCCAGTATCAAACTGAAAAGTACTACCATGTTTAATGTAATATTCAAGGACTGAAGTATGGTGAAAGACAGAAGCATGGAAAAAGGTATTGCAAGTGACACAAACAGTGAATTGACAAAACCAAGAAACAATATCGTAACGAGCAACACCAGAACGAATCCTGAAAACATGTTATTTTCAAGATCAACTATTATCTGCTCAATATAATCCGATTCATCGTATATATAGTCGATTCTGGTATTCTCCGGAAACCTGACTGCAATGCTGTCAACCAGAGATCTGACTCTTTGAACAATTTGAATTATATTTTCACCACTTCTTTTTGAAATTGACATTGTTATGGCCGGCTGGCCATTAACACGTGAATATGTCTGAGGATCTGCATATGTAAAAGAAACCTTTGCGATTTCACCCAAAGGGACATTCAGTTCTCCCGATTGTATAATAATATCCTCAAACAAAGTGGCTTCACGGATTTCCGAGTTTACAGAAATCGTGTATGTTCTTGCCTCATTTTTTAATATACCACCTGGAATCGCAATGTTCGCCTGCTGTACAGCAGCAGTAACATCGTCAATTGAAAATCCGTAATAATGCATTTTTTGCGGATTAATTTCGATTTGAATCTCCTTGTCGCTTCTGCCAGCTATTTCGACATCAAGAACACCCCGTACTCTTTTTAGTTGTTCCTCCAGATCTGTAACAGCCTGATCCAGAATTCTGATCCCCCGTGGATTTGACAGGGTAAAAATCAGCATAGGGAAACTCGAAGAACTTAACTCCTCCACTACCGGTTCATCAATATCTTGCGGTAAAAGAGCTCTTGCCCTGTCTACTCTCTGTTGAACCCGTCTGAGTGCAGTTTCGACTGTTATATCAGATGAAAACTCGGAAAAGATAAATGACAAACTCTGCTGTGATGAAGATGTTAATTCTATCAACCCATCCAGACTGCTCAATTCATTTTCAATCACCTCTGTAACAAGATTTTCTACATCAGCCGCACCAACTCCTGGATATACAGTAGAAATAAAAATATATGGTTGTTCTATTTCGGGTGCCGATTCTCTGGGTAGATTAATATAAGCGAATATACCTGCAATAACTATAAGTGCAGAAGCCAGAAAAACAACAGCTGCCTTATGCACTACAAATCTTATCACGGGTACTAATTCTTTCTGTTATTACCAATCATAACTTCATCACCTTCACCAACCATATTATATCCCTCTGTAATGATAAATTCTCCAAAAGACAAACCACTGTAAACAAGTGTAAGTGAATCTGATTTCGGCCCGGTTTCTATAAACCGCTGTTCCACCTTACAATCTGGTTTTACGACCATAACAGATTTTTGTATTCCCCGAATTGTGATCAATTCAGTTGGTATGACAACTGCACTGTCAAAATGTTGTAAATCAATTTCTACTCTGCCCGCAATTCCCGGTTTGAGCGCTCCATCATAATTATCAAAACATATTTCAGTTCTGAAAGCTCTGGTCGTTTCATCTGCTTCTTTTGCGAATGTTCTGACTTTTCCAGCCCATTCTCTCCCCGGCATCATATCGATTGATAATCTTGCTTCGGTACCAGTTTCCAGATAATAAACATCAGATTCCATAATATCAACATTTAATTCCATTTCATCCATTTTTGAAACAGTAAAGACATGTGCATCTTCTGCAATTTCATCATACTGTTCTATATATCTGGAGGTAACTATCCCGCTGATTGGAGATATTGCCAGTGCGCCCTGATAATTTCTATGTGCATTTATCCTGTTATTTGCGGCATTAAGATAGTTCATTTCCGCTTCATCGACTCTTAACCGTGATGCGTTACCGTTTTTGAGATGTATTCTGGTTTGTTCAAGAGTAGAGAGGGCAATACGCTCCTGGACCTCAGTTGTCTGAAGCATTGTTAATGCTTTGGCCGCATCAATTTCAGCAAGGGAATTCCCTTTTTTAACATAATCTCCTTCACGTACTTTTACAGTCTCAACCCGTCCCCCTGTGTATGAAATAATTTTTACTGAAGATGCCGGTACAAGTCTGCCAAAATAAATTCCTTTACTGACAAATTGAGAAGGTACAATCTTGATTACTTTAACACTCACCTTTTGCCGAATCTGTTTTTGACCATCCGAGTGCTGTTGATTACAATCCAAAAGAATGAATATCAATATCAGTACTGTATTAATCCTGTTCGTCATATACTGAAAGCCCCATAGCAATTCGCAGTTGTATTTCCGTTACCAGATACCGAAGCCGCACCTGCTCAAGCTGGCGTGATGACGACTTGTACTCTTCTATTGTATTGAGATAGTCTATTACATTAATGAAGCCATTATGAAGATCAGTTTCAGCCTGTTCAAGAGCCATTTCTGATGCCTGAAACTGAAGATTCAAGGCTGCAATCATACTGTCAAGCGCGACGAGATTTCCCCTTGCATCCGATATGTCATTGTCGTACTCTCTTGTCATCTGTTCAAGCTCAAGTCGTGATGACTCAATTGTATATTTCAGCCGCCGATAGTTCTCAATTGTTCGTTTACCGTCAAAAATATTCCAGTTAAGGCGTAAACCTATCGAATAGCTGAAATAATCCGGATCAAAATAGCTGGATATTCCCGGATTTTCACCGAAAGGAGAAACCATTGTGTCTACAACCGGAGTTCCCGTACCCCCAAGAAAATCGATATATTTTGCGGTCAAACCGGATGTATCAACAATAATGAAATTATTCTGTATTGAACCAGTTAAATTCAGTGATGGAAAGAATTCTGCCCTGGCATATCGTTTCTGATATTCATTCTGTTCTGTTTCCAACTCCTTTATTTTTAATTCCAGGCTTTTTCGTTTACGTTTCCCGTTTTCCGTTATCTGGAAAAGATTACGATCATTCTGCCCAAAGTAAATTGAATCCATATCACTTTCCATCCCGATAAGAATTGCCAATCGTTTTTTTACGGTTTCCATTCTATTACGAGACTCAATCAGGTTAGCCTGATCACCCCGCATTGCTGCTTCCATTAAAAGCAGATCCCTCCTTGAGACTAAACCTGCCTGATAATCAACATAAACACGTTCGTACGTTCTTTGGGATTGTTTTAAAGATTCAGAATAGATGGTGTAGTCATACTGTGCCATAAAAGCGGAAAAAAACTGCTGTACGACTTCAAGAAAATATGTATCTCTCTGAAGCCTCTTTGAATAAGCGATTGTCCTGTCTCTCAAACGAGCCAGCTTAAGGGTGTTCAGAGTTCTCCCGAAAGTTAATACTGGTTGTTCCAAAGACAGACTCCAATCTAAATTATACCCGTCTATTCGTTCAAAAATTCTTGAAATTTCTGCTTCTGCAGCACCCTGTCCTATTATAGACTGGTTAACATAAGACACCCCGCTGGAAAACTGTATCAATGGCCAGGCTTCGGAACGATATGCGTCAACCTCAGCCCTTGCAGACAGTTCATTTTTTTCAATTATTTTGAGCCTGTTTCCTGACGAATCCGCTATAGCCATAATTTCACTTAATGAATATTTATTTGAAATTAAGGAGTCTGCTTTCAGACAGAACCCAAGTAACACACCCAGCATCAAGAAACGGCATGAGTCCATTTTTCCTCTTTTGTTAAATTAAGAAATTATTGAATAAAGCAAATTATGCTCCAGTTTACAATTCTCCCGGGTGCACCTGTTTCATTGTATTAGTGTTTAACAGAGCTGTGCTTTACCTCAAGTAATAGGGTGTACAGCTATTTTGATATTTTCGCATATATCCTTTCCCCACTCTCTTTTTCTTTAAATAACTCCTGGCAATCAGGCGCAATTTTTATGAATCTATTCAAGGAGTTTCAATATGGATAGAAGCGAGTTTGAATTTCGAAAAACAGAATCGGAATCGAAATCCGATATGAGTGAATCTTTAAGAGAACAGGGAAACCGCCTGGCAAATTCAGGTAAAACTGCCACTGTTGAAGAACTGTCAAAACTTGGAAATGCTTTTCATGCTGCTGCCGACAAACTTCATGAGCAAAATGACAAATTTGCACAATGGGCTGATATGGCTGCAGGACGGGTAGATGCCATGAAAGACTACTTTAATGAGAAGGATCCAAAAGGGATTATGGATGACGTTCAGGATTTTTCGAAGCGTAATCCATACTTAACTGTAGGAAGCATGTTTGTAGCAGGTGCAGCCCTGTCCAGATTTCTGAAATCAGGATCAGGGAGGTGATTGATATGGATTTTAAGGAACGATCGGTATTGGTTGAGGATGAACCGGTAGTAGACCTGATAAGGGACTTACGTGACAATATGGTAACGATGATTCGCCAGCAAATAGAACTTGCAAAAGCTGAAACTGGTGAAAAAGCATCTGTATTTGCCAAAAATTCTGTCTCTCTATTACTATGGTCTGCAATTTTATACGCAGGTTTTCTTCTCCTGCTTGCAGCAATAACCTTTTTAGGATACGCCGGTCTTGTCGCAATTGGATTATCTCCTCTTATATCTGCCTGGCTGATGCCGCTCATTGTTGCAGCAATAGTTTTAGCAGTAGGGGGAATTGGTGCACAAAAAGCAATAAAAAAATTATCATCAGTAAAACCGGCACCAAAGAAAACAATTCATTCAGTTAAGGAGGACCAGCAATGGCTGAAAGAGAAATTAAAGTAGAAAACAGGAAACAGGATTCTTCACACAACTGGGCTCCTGTTAAAAATGACGGACAGCCGAAAAATTCTGATGAAATCGAACACGATATAGATCAAACCAGAGACGAAATGGATAAACTCATGGATGCTCTGGCTTACAGGCTGAACCCTAAAAGGATAGTAAACAATTATAAAGACAAGAGTAGAAAGGCGTATCATAATAACAAACTGCCTCTTGTTCTGGCAGCATCAGGAGTGGTCTGGATGTTATGGGAAATTCAGAAGCAGGATGGTAAACAACAGAGAATTCCTGTTTATGAAAAAGAACCGATTCGATACAGTAAAACAGAATCTGTTAGCCAGGGAATGGAATCTGATAAAGAATCTTTTCAGCAAAAAACAAAAACCGGTATTGAATCTGCAAGGCAAAAATATCAATCCGGCACAGAAACGGTACAACGCAAAACTGAGGAAGGAATGGAGCAGGCAAAACAAAGATTTGAATCCGGCAAGGAAAGATTGGGTAAACAGGCAGAAAAATACCAGGCAAGATTTCAGGAAAAGGCTGAATCTGTTAAGGAAAGTTTTGAACAGAAAAGAGAATCTGCCAGAGAAAAAGGAGAGCAATTTCAGGAAAAAACACATGATTTGACAGAGCAGACAAAAGAACGTTCACGAGAAACGATGAATAGGGCTAAAGAATTTATTCACGACAATCCTTTATTGTCTGGTTTATCAGCCATGTTCGCCGGAATGATTGCTGGTTTACTGTTGCCCGAGTCCGGTGCTGAAAAGAGAGCACTCGGCAAATCTTCTCACAACCTGTTGGAAAAGGCCAAAGAGAGTACAGAACATACGATTGAGAAAGGTAAGAGGGTTGCAGAAGAAGCAGTGCATTCTTTTAAAGAGGAATCTGGTAAACAGGGCCTTACATCTGAACAGATAAAAAAGGAGGCCAAAGAGCCTTCAGAAAAGCCCCATGAAAAAGTTGAAAAAATGGGAGAAAAGATTACCACAGCAGCAAAAAAAGCAACAGAGAAAGCAGATGCTACGATCAAACAGGAGCAGCAAGGTGGTCGTAAAGCGGCCTGAGGCGTTCTAAACAGAACGCCTCCTGTTTGTATATTGATAATCCGTGTACAGAATTTTATCAACTGTATAACAAAACGAAACTTTTACAATTTATACAAATCGCTGTCTGCCAGTATTCTGAATCCATTATCTTCAACAATAGCTTTTGCAGATTCGTAATCTTTTACTTCAACACACAAAACAGCTTTCATATTAGACTTGATTACAAAACCATAAGCATCAATAATATCAATTCCACGACCTGAAAACGTTTTTGTCAAATTATGTAAACCGCCGGCTCTATCATCGATGATGATTGCCAGAACTTTTTTCAGGGCACAGGCCAATCCAGCATCAGTCAAAGCCTTGTAAGCAACTAATGGTTTGTCAACCAGAATTTTTATCACTCCGAATTTCTCCCGGTCAGCAATAACAATCGCCCTGATATTTACATCATTTTCGAATAGAATCTCAGTAATTGTATTAAGTCGCCCCTGTTTGTTTTCGACAAAAATATTTATCTGCTCTGCCATCATACCTCCTGATTCATATCCATTGAATTAAATTTGAGGTCTGTTATCAATTACCCTTTTAGCTTTGCCTTCAGAAACAGGAAGGCTTAAAGGTTCATGGAGCTCTATGAGAGGGTTGACAAGTATTGTATCCCTGATCTGCTCCTTAATCGCAATTTCAAGACGATTTAACGAAGAGATATCTCCGGTAAAGAGTTTGGAATTGATCTCGGTTTTTACTGTAACCCTGTCTAAAACACCTTCTTTATCAATCTCTATCAGATAGTTTGTTCCAACCTGAGGATTTTTCATAAGGACTTCTTCAATCTGGGACGGGAATACGTTAACACCATTTATTATAAGCATATCATCACTCCGTCCCTTGATACGTGCGATTCTTTTGTGAGTCCGGCCACACGGACAAATATCGCTGTATACCCTTGAGAGGTCCCTTGTACGATATCTGAGTAACGGAGTTGCAGTTCTGGTTAAAGTTGTAAATACCAGTTCTCCCTCACTGTCATCATCATAAGCCTCTTTTGTAACAGGATCTATCACCTCCATCAGAAAGGAGTCCTCCCAAAGATGCATCCCGTTTTTGTACACGCATTCAAAGGCAACACCAGGTCCGTTCATTTCCGAAAGTCCATAAGAATTATAAACTTCAATTTCCAGTAGATCCTCTATTTTCCTGCGTGTTTCTTCAGAATATGGTTCTGCCCCCAGAAATGCCTTTCTTAGTTTCAGTTCCGGTCGTTTTATCCCGTAAGTACCAAGCTGAGATGCTATATGCAAAAGATAACCAGGTGTGGCATGAACAACGGTTGTCCCAAAATCTTTCATCAGCTTTAACTGACGTCGCGTATTACCGCTGCTTGCAGGTATTACCAGTACACCCATTTTTTCTGCACCGTAATGAAAACCCAGCCCCCCGGTAAACAAACCATATGTAGTCATATTCTGAAATACATCACCACGATTTACCCCACTTGCACATATACAGCGAGCTATAAGGTCTGTCCAGTTTCTTATATCCTCTTCGGTATGATAAATCACAGTTGGGGTTCCGGTTGTGCCGCTTGAGGTATGCAAACGAACTACATTTTCCTTATTAACCGAAAGAAGTCCATAGGGATAAGCATCACGAAGATCATTTTTTGTCGTAAATGGAATCCTTTTGATATCATCAAGAGACCGTATATCATCAATAGATTTAATCTGAACCTCAGCAAGTCTTTTTTTATAGAAAGTAGTTTTGAGAGCCATTTCTACAGTTTTTCTGAACCGTTCTAACTGAAGTTTCCTGAGAGAATCCCGGTCTATTACTTCGATCTGTTTGTTCCAGAATTTTATCTCCATATCTGTTCCTTATGAAAAAACCGGTTTTTGTTTCTAATCCAGAATCCCTTTAGTATTAACATGGACAACCTGTTCGCGGATCAGAAAATAACAAAACCCAATTACTTAATCGATTAAAATAAATTAATATTGCCGAAAAAAAATTTCCAAAACAGCCTTCCAGCTCTTGTTTAAAAAGTTGATAACTTTTAACTGATTTATTTTGGACTGGTTCACAAGTAACTCAAATCTAATCCTCGGGATCATCTGTTTCCAAATCTGATTGTTTTGTAACAGATTCATCCCTGAATTCAGCCCGATCCATACGGAATGTATTGGGAGAAACAGAGGTAATTTCTTTAAATGTCCGGGAAAAATGTGTAAGATTAGTATATCCAACTTTATAAGCGATTTGTGATACCTGCATTCTGGTTTCCTGCAAAAGCCGTTTTGCTTCAGCTATTCGAATAGTATTGAGGTACTGGCGAAAAGACATATGATATTTATCTTTAACTATCGACGAAATCTTGTTTCCTGAAATATTCAAATCCGTACTAATCCTTGAAAGTGATAAAGTCTGATCTGAAAAATGACTGCCGAGATATTCAAAAACCCTCGGTGCATCATCACTGTTTTCCTCTTCTATCGGCAATACCTGATATGGAATTGTAACTGGTTGTTCATGTTTTGATTTAAAGAATTTTCTAGACAAAATAACTGAAAAGAAAACAAGATAGTAAATTATTAAAACACTTAACAGTTTCAATACAGTAGTTAATCCTCCTGATTTTTGAAACCTGAGATTATTGAGAACAATTCTTTTTGTTTCACCTATTGCACCAGAACCATCCTGAATCGAAATCATTCCCAAAAAGGAAAGATCCGGTCTGCCAAGGTCTTTTTCTGTTATTTTAAACTGATTATACCACCACAGGGGTGTTTTGAATTCAGATAAAGGGATTGTATATGTATATTTTTTATCTTTAACCAGCAGTTCTTTAGACAGATACTGCCATGTCATCCTGTCTGCAGGGTTGGAAAACCCATCCACAAAAAACTGGAGAATCAGTATAATCACGTCTTCAGAAGTATTGGGATGCAAAGTTACTGAAAGATGATCATAACCTGAGATATCAATATACGGTTGTCCCGATTTTAATATCCATTGAAAACCAGCAAAAGGGTGTACATTTTTACTTCCAATTTTATACTCGATATCTATATAATTACTGTCTGAAACATACTTTAAAATAGTTGTCCGGGTTGAATCAGAATTTTGAAGAAGAAAACTTGTGTCTGTATCATCCAAACCCTTTTCATCTGAATACGCAGTCAGATACATACTGTTTTTGCCTGGAAATATCACCATATCCTTTTTAACATTAAAAGGAATAATGATTCCAATAATAAAAGCCGGGATAATTAAAAAAAGAAGATTTTTACGGAAAAACTCAGGCATCACTACCCTTTTTCACCAATTAATAGATTTTTCTACATATTATTTAGTTTTAACCCGAATGATTTACTAAAAGTAAATTAATGTCTCTATTCAGATTAAACCATCTTTGTAACAACAGGTTTTCCTGCTTAGATATTAAAATTAATTAATGTATGTTGCATAATTGTAAATTAATCAATAAAATTATTAATCCATAATTAAATTAATGAAATTACAACTGGTTCAAAGTGTATATACGGTAAAATAGGCACTTGCGATCAGGATCCCTTTGGAACAATACAGGATGTTCCCGAAGAAGTCATAGTTTGCGCAAAAGCCCTCCTGACAGCAGCCAGTTTATGCAGGCGGCAGATCAATCGGAAGGAAGGTTTTTAGCTATACGGAGGGCTCTTGTTGAGTTTAGAACAGCAATTATGGCAGTACCCATATCCGCAAAAACCGCTTCCCACATTCCAGCAAGCCCGAATGCACCAAAGCTTATAAAGAATATTTTAACAGCTAAAGCTAAAACAATGTTTTGCCATACAATTTCACGGGTTTTTTTACTTATTTTGATGGCCTCAGCAGCTTTCGATGGATGATCTGTCATAAGCACAACATCAGAAGTCTCAATCGCAGCATCTGAACCTAATGCGCCCATGGCAATACCTACATCAGACTGGGCCAGAACCGGTGCATCATTTATCCCATCTCCAACAAAAGCAGTTTTTCCAGATTTCATGTAATCTCTGGAAATTTTTTCAAATACTGCTACTTTTTCTTCGGGTAGTAATTCTGCATGATATGAAGAGATACCCAGCTTATCTGCAACCTGTTTTGCCGTAAAACGATTGTCTCCTGTTAACATAAAAATGTTTTCGACTTTTTCTGATCTAAGCATTTCTACTGCGATTTGTGCATCTTTTTTTAATTCATCACCTATAGTAATATAACCTGCATATACATTGTCAACCACAACATGTACAACAGTACCATCAATATTGCATAAATCATGCTTAATATTTAACTTATGCAACAAAGCATCGTTACCCGCAATAATTACATGATCCGGTGTGCGAGCCTTTACTCCAAACCCGGACATTTCCTTATGCTCAACAATTTTTTCTGTAATTTTTATTGAATTCATCACTGATGCTTCAATAACCGACCTTGCAATTGGGTGATTGGAGCCGGTTTCAGCCAAAGCTGCATAATATAACAACCTGTTTTTATTATACCCATTAAAAGCAACTATCTCTTTTACCTTGAACTCACCTTTGGTTAAGGTTCCTGTTTTATCAAAAACCACTGTCTTTACTGCTGAAAGGGCATCAATAAAGTTTGACCCTTTAATAAGAATTCCTCTTCGTGATGCCCCGCCAATACCACCAAAATATCCTAAAGGTACAGATATAACCAGTGCACACGGACATGATATAACCAGCAATACAAGTGCCCTGTAAAACCATATTTCAAACGATTCTGAAGAAAAAAGCAGAGGCGGAAACAGTGCAAGACTAATTGAGAGAAAAACCACTGCAGGAGTGTAATAACGTGCAAACTTCTTGATAAACTGCTCGGTTTTGGCTTTCTTTGCAGTTGCCTTTTCAACCAGATCCAGAATTTTTGATATGGAAGATTCCGCAAAAGGTTTTGTTACTTCAATTGTCAACATGGCTGAAATGTTGACCTCACCGGCAAGAACCAGATCCCCTGGCTTTATATTTACAGGAACGGATTCCCCTGTAAGAGCCGAAGTATTAACCAAAGACAAACCTTCCTTAACAATACCATCAAGTGGTATCTTTTCTCCAGGCTTGACAACTACAAGATCTTTCGGATTAACTTTTTCCGGTGTGGTTTTTTTTATCCCTTCAACTGTTTTTACTGCAGCATGTTGAGGTCTTATTTCCAGAAGAGAACGAATGGAATTGCGGGAACGTGATACAGCCAGATTCTGTAAAAATTCTCCAACTTTGAAAAAAATCATCACCCCGACCGCTTCTGAAACAGCATGAATTGAAAAAGCGCTGACAGTAGCAATTGTCATTAATACAAACTCATCGAATATGCTGCCCCTTAATATGGTACGAATTGCGCCCTTTAAGACATTCCATCCAGCCAGAAAATATGCAGTCAATGCTAAAGTATATTCAGCAATAAACCCATATCGGGCCTGGTGAAATGTTTGTTCATTAAAAAGCAGAATCAGGAATAAAAGCACCGCAACAGCAATTGTCCAGGCTTCCCTTGTCACATTATAAATATCGGCTCCGATACCTGCGGTGAGAAATTCCCCCTTTTTTTCGAGGAATATATCCACATCAGGTTCAAGCTTTTTTATTTCTCTTCGAACAGCTTCAATACTGCTTGTATCTATAAGCATTACCGCCGATGCATAATCAACGGATACATCTTTTACAAAAGATCTGGTCTTTAAATGTGATTCAATTTTTTCAGCACAATTCAGACAATCAAGGTTTTCTATCCGGTATTTTATTAACATTGTTGAACCACTTCACTTAATCCAGAATAAATTTTAAAAAAGCCTGCAACCCTTATTCTACACACCACCAGTGAATCGCGCCCGGCCTGGTGGATTTCATTATGAACACTGCATACCAAAATCAAAAAAATTCCCGCGCAACCGCATCTGCAATCAGAAATCCGGATTCACTCAAACGATACCAGGGTTTTTGGTAATTAATAATACCCATTTTGATAAATTTTTCAATTTTTTCGAAGCCAGCCCATTCTATAAAGTTTTTTCCTGTTTTTATTTCGAAAAGATTTTCATTTAAACCACAACATCTTCTGAATCCTAAAAAGACCATTTCACGAGCCAGAGTATCCGAATTGATCCTTTCCTTTTCATCAAGAGGAAGTTCTCCCTTATTCATCATTGTGATGTATTCTCTGATATCTCTTGAATTTGACCATCGGTACGGATGAATATAAGAGTGGGCTGATGCCCCCAGACCGATATAGGGCTCATGTTCCCAGTATATTTCATTGTGCCGGCAATTGAAACCAGACTTTGCAAAATTTGATATTTCATATCTGTTAAATCCATATCGACCTGTTTTATCAAGAAGTTCTCCTACCATTTCAATAACCGCCTCTTCATCAGGAAACGACAATTTTTTCTGGATGCGCCCCAACTGAGTTGCCGGTTCAATTATTAACTCATAAGCTGACAGATGTTTTAAATAAGATGAACTCAATAAAGTCTGCAAAGATTCAGAAAATGATTTTACCGTTTGATCTGGAATTCCATACATCAAATCCGCTCCGATGGAATCAAACTTTTCCAGTGATTTGTCATTTAATACATCTAATGCCCGTTTTACCGTATGGATCCGCCCCAGAAGTTTTAACTCTTCATCAAATAGGGACTGGATACCAAATGTGAGTCTGTTAACACCGCTTTGTGCATACATATATGCTTTTTCTGAAGTAAAAGAATCCGGATTACACTCAATACTCCATTCCATCGTATTACTATGATTTAATCGGGCAAACAACTCCCTGACAAGAATATTCCATAACTTTTCAGGAAGCAGTGAAGGGGTACCTCCTCCAATATAGATGGTATCAACAATCGCATCACAAAGATTGAATTGGTGGCTTACAAGTTCCCATTCATAACTTAAAGCATGAATATATGGGGCGATCAGTTCAGAATAAGAGCTTTCAGAATAAAAATCGCAATAATAACATTTTTTTGTACAAACAGGTATATGTATGTACAATGACAATTTTTTCATATAATATAATGCGTTAAATCAATCGGGAAATTGTAATAATTGTTTTCCTGTTTCAACATTCAATTAACAATCAAAGTTTCAGCTTTACTTGAATTATCTCAGAAAATATAAAACCATTTTTTCTGTATTTTATCGGAGGCAATTATTACCAGTACAATATATTATTTATCAAAACATGCTGGTTTTGAGTCGAAAAATCGCTCTTGTAATTACTGATTCCCGAACCACATTGCCCGATTCATTTGATGATTTTATAAACTATAATGGACAAACTCTCTCAACCTGTCTTTTTCCAGTTATGTACGATTTTTACTGCATCTCTCATTTTAACCGGATTTTTTATTCCAGGCATGATTTCTACACCGCTATTGAGATCTACACCATAAGGGCTTACTGTTTCCAGTGCTTCAGAAAGGTTTGCCGGACCGAGTCCACCAGCCAGAATAACATTGTCGTATTTTTTACAAATTTTTTTTGCAACATACCAGTCAAATGTTTTTCCTGATCCGCCATACATTTTTTCGTTCCATGTATCAAGCAAAACAGCAGAGATCGAATAGTTTTGAATAACCAAAAGATCAGAATCCGGTTTAACAGAAAAAGCCTTGATTACAGGCAGAGTCAGTTTATTACAGAACTTTGCGTCTTCATCACCATGGAGCTGAACTGCAGTAAGGCCTACATGCTGTGATATTTCATTTATATGTGATAAACTTTCGTTTACAAAAACTCCAACTTTCGTTACAAATGGAGGTAATTTTGAAACTATTGTACGTGCATCTGATGGATCAATGTTTCTGGCACTATTTTTGAAAAAAATGAAACCCAGGGCATCAACTCCCAGATTAACAGCAACCTTTGCATCCTCATATCTTGTGATTCCGCATATTTTAACCTTTATTCTCATATGGCAGGATCCTCACAGATACAACTTAATTCTTTAATAAGAGATGATGGGTCGGGATTACGCATAAGAGATTCTCCAACCAGTATGGCATCAACACCCGCTTTTTTCAGACTGGAAGCCTGCTCTCCTGAAAAAATACCGCTTTCAGAAACAACAGTTACTTCATCAGGTATAATTCCGATCAGATCCAGAGTAGTCTTTATATCAGTTTTAAATGTATTGAGATCACGATTATTAATTCCAATTAAAGCTGGTTCCAGTGCCATAACCTTATCGAGTTCCATAGCAGAATGCACCTCGATTAACGGGTCAATATCCAAGTCTTTTGAAGCCTGAAACAAATCCTTCAACTGGATTTTATCCAGAGCGGCAGCTATCAAAAGTAATGCATCAGCACCAATTGATGCACTTTGCTCTACCTGAATGATATCAATAATAAACTCTTTTCTTAATACCGGAATAGAAACAGTTTTCCGTACATCTGAAATATATTTAACGCTACCCCCGAAAAACCGTTCATCTGTCAGAACAGACAGCGCACTTGCACCACCAGATTCATAGTTCTTCGCAATCTTTACAGGCTCAAAATCATTACAGATTATTCCTTTTGACGGTGATGCTTTTTTTATTTCAGCAATTACCGACAATCTCTCAGATTTGCTCAGCGATTCTGCAAAAGGCCTTTTGGGTTTAGATGATGGGTTGAAAGATTTTCCCTTAAGCATTCCAACTTCAATTTTTTTTTGATCAATTATTTTATCAAGTATTGACATATTTTCCCCCTGACTGATTTGATGCACATACAAGAAAATTTTTCAGAAGGGTTTTACCATTTTCAGTAAGAATTGATTCAGGGTGAAATTGTACCCCAAATACAGGATACCTTTTATGGCGAACTCCCATGATCAAACCATCTTCTGTGCGTGCTGTAATGTGTAAGCAATCCGGACATGATGATTTTTCGAGAATGAGGCTGTGATACCTGGTTGCCTCAAATGGATTTTGCAGTCCATAAAAAAGATCTTTGTTATTATGAATAATTTTTGACACCTTGCCATGCATAAGATATGGTGCTCTAACAACCGAACCACCAAAAGCATAACCTATCGACTGGTGTCCCAGACAGACACCCAGCATGGGTATACTGCTTCCGAATGTCTTTACTACTTCAACAGAAACACCAGCCTCTTTGGGAGTACATGGACCTGGTGAAATAACAATTGCAGACGGTTTCATCATTTCAATTTCTTCAACTGTAACTTTATCATTTCTGCAAACCCTTATCTCATGCTCACAGATTTCTCCGAAGTATTGAACAAGGTTATACGTAAACGAATCGTAGTTATCAATAATAAGCAACATAATTTTTTTTCCAATCGTTATCAGTGTTTTCCAATTACTTCATTACTGCTTTTTATTGCTTCAAAAGAAGCTGTTGCTTTTTGAACAGTTTCCTGATACTCCCGGGCCGGCACCGAATCTGCTACGATACCCGCACCAGCCTGGATAAGAGCTGTTTCGTTATTGTATACTATCGTCCTTATAACTATACATGTATCCATATTGCCATTAAAATCTATATACCCTAATGCTCCCCCGTAAATTCCTCTTTTTACAGATTCAAGTTCATCAATGATTTCCATAGCCCTTATTTTCGGAGCCCCAGTAAGAGTCCCTGCAGGAAAACAGGAATAAAGCGCATCGAAACAATCTTTTTTGGGATCAAGTCTGCCTGCGACATTGGAAACAAGATGAATAACATGAGAGTATATCTCTGCATGCATCATTTCTTCCACTTTTACTGTTCCATACTCACTTACTCTTCCGATATCATTTCTTCCCAGATCTATCAACATTACATGTTCAGAGCATTCCTTTGGATCTGCCTTTAATTCTTCAATCAGCCTTTCGTCTTCCTTGTCAGTTTTTCCACGTTTCCTTGTACCTGCAATCGGTCTTGTCTCAACAATTCCATCCTCAACCCGCACAAGCATTTCCGGAGATGCACCGATTACAGATGTATCACCCAACGATAAAAAATACATATAAGGAGAAGGGTTTATGACTCGTAAAATTCTGTATAAATTTATCGGATCAGATTGAACTTTTATGGAAAAACGCTGCGAAATGACAACCTGAAAAACATCTCCGGCCTTGATATACTGTTTACACTTTTCAACTGCAGCCTCAAAATCCTCACGCTTGAAATTGGAACTGATCTCACTTTTTACTCTCATGGAAATACTGCTCCAGGCAAGTCTTACAGCCATTTTATCCTGCATTTTACCTATTTCATACTGGGCATCTTTCCAAGCCTTTTCGATATCATCCCCTTTTTCAAGTATGATATTGCTTATCAGCATCAACCTGTGTTCTCTATTATCAAAAACTATAAGGTTTTTATAAAACGAAAAATGAATATCATCAAGAGGATCATCTTTTTCATTATTATCCGGAATTTCTTCCCATAAACGAATAGAATCATAAGAAAAATACCCTACGGCACCACCGGTAAAACGTGGTAATCCGGGAATTCTTGCCGGTTTATAAACAGCCATAAGACTGCGAAGTTTCTCGACAGGAAAACCGGTACCTTTTTCATTAATTTTACCACTGATTTCCCAGCCATTAGGATTTGAAACAAATCTCATGTAAGGCTTTCCCCCTAAAAAGGAGTATCGGGCTACAGCTTCTTCACCGCTTATACTTTCAAGAAGGAAACTGTATTTTTCATTACTGAACAGTTTCATCCAGACCGAAACAGGGGTTTCGGTATCAGCAAGTACACTTCTACACACAGGAATTACATTATGATCCTTTGCGAGTTTTTTAACTTCTTCCAAAGAAGGAATTACCACAAATTACCCCACTCTGATCAAAGGTTTATTCTTCTCCTGACATCACTTGACATCAGATTTTCTGGTTTGTTCGGTAATATCCGGTAAAAATGAAAAGTTGCGTCCAGAAGCCTTTTAAAAGCAATAAAGTGATATCACTCAATGAAGATTGAATTCACTATTATTTGCGCAAAAGATTCTCCCCATCGCAGCCTGACCGAACACTACGAACACTTGCATATAAAAAAAGCCCGCTCTTTGGAGCGGGCTTGCAATTTTTTCTATTTAAACATCAGAAAAGGATTATGATAGCACCGCTCGGTTAATAAAGCTTCGCCACCAAAAAGCAATCTTTCTTATTTCTGATTTATATACCAAGTTCATATTTATCTCCTGTTTAATTCAAAATATATCTGTTATATAAACATGAAAAGAGTTTTTTAAGAAAATTAACCAAACTGCCCGATTCTGGATTACAAACTGTGGAACCCAAAACCACACAGATCTTTTTGGGAAGGGGGTAAAAGGCAGATTTTGTATATCTAAACATTTTTTTTCAATCGCTCTCTTAATCTCTTATCCAGCTCAAACAATTCTGATTCCGAATCAGCAGTGATAAAAAATGCGTTTCGCAGAGGTTTACTCCATTTATTATTGAAATAAACTTCAAGAGGGCTAACCAACATAATACCTGTTTTTGTTACCGGATTATATTCCTCTTCCCCAAGCATTTCACTCAAACTATCATAATTATCCGGTACTTTCCCTTTTTTTCTGCTTATGAACCGGAAAAAACAGTGTTTTCCCTGTGCGCAGGAATTCTTTAACTCAAAAACGATATCAGACATGACATGACGAGCGTTGATTTCGATAACAGAAGCAATCTTGTAGCATCCAGTCAGATGATCTTTGTATACAAAAGAGTCCAGGCCAGCAGGCCCCCAGTATCCCTGAGAATACAGCTCTTTTGAAACAATCAGTGCTGTATCTTCAAGAACTTTTTCATACTGTTTCAATACCGGGTCCAGTGGAGAGAGATAAATGCCATAAAATGCGCCGAATGTATTTACACACGATCTCAAATGACGAATCAGTGATACAGAACCATCATGACCGATTTCTACTCTTGTAGATAAATCACAAACACGCTCATACCATGGTTCAACCACATAGCCACCATGTTTCGATAAAAAAGAGATATCACAGAAATATTCCTCTGCCTGATCCAAAGATTTAATTTGCCTGAATCCAAAACCGGAGCCACCATATGCGGGCTTGATAACAAGAGGAAATTTATTACTGAGAGAAGATACTATCTTTGTGTAATCTGCCAGATCGCGCGAAAACTTTGATCCACCAACTCCCCACTCATACTTTTTTGCGAGATAGTTGCTAAAACAGCGGGAATTTACTTTTTCAACGATCCCGGTATCGGGATGAAAACAACTGGCACCGGCTTGCTTTAATAAGCAAAGGGATTTTTCGTTCCATCCCCATGCTTCTCCTTTGAACCTGTTGTTACAATTTACCTTTTCGGTAACAGGAAACGGCTGCGGTGTACTCAATCCACATGCGTCGAGATATTTCCAGTAATTATCATGAACATCTATTCCCATCAGTATTCGATCCTGCCTGGAACCAAGCGGTGCAAAAAGCACTGTCATCTCTGCACTGGCCTGTTCCACTTTCTGAGAAGAAAACTTACCCAGTTCAAGATCGAAAAGGGAGTTAAAATAAAATATTCTGTTCAATTCACACATTCAAAAATCGGGATCACCTCAACTGGAACTATGCCTGCCTGTTTTCAAGAGCTGCAAGATTTTTCTGAAGTTTCTCCATATTGATTACAAGCCCCTGCTGTTTTTCACGTTCCTTTTCTATTACTTGTTCCGGAGCTTTGGATATAAAGTTTTCGTTTTGAAGCCTTTTTTTGCTGGCTTCAATCAGGTTTTGTACACGCGCGATTTCCTTTGTCAGTCTTTCGATTTCGACATTAATATCAATAAGCCCTTCCAGATGCAGATAGATCTGATTCCCCATTACTACAGCAGCCCCTGCCATATCCGGTTTTTGAGCAGAGCTGGAGATTTCACTTGATGATAATTTTGAGAACTGATTTATCAGATTTACCTGTGAAGACAACCATCGGGAAACATTTTCATCAATTGGAATAATAAGAGCATTACCCCATTTATCCGGCGGGACATTATTTTCCGATCTTATTGTCCGCAAAGCTGTAATTACCTCTTTAAGCAACCCGAATTTCTCTTCAATACCTTCATCCATAAAACATTGATCTGCAGCCGGGAATTTTGCATTCATTACAGATTCACTATCAATAACAGCGGGGAAACTTACTTTTTTACAAAGGTTAAACCAGACCTCTTCAGTTATAAACGGCATAACAGGATGCAGCAGTTTTAGAACAGACCCCAGTACATATGTTGTAACAGCAATGGCATTATCCCGCCTTGGTGGATCTTCATTCTGATACAGATCCGGCTTTTTGGCCTCAATATACCAGTCACAGAATTCATGCCATGTGAAGTCATATATTATATGGCAGACCTCATTGAATCTGAAAGAATCCAGTGCTTTGCAAATACTTTCGATCGTATGGTTTAGTTTACTCAAGATCCACAGGTCTTCAGCTTTCAACTCATTTTTATCCGGCAGTGAAGAAAACTGTTTTTTGTCCTGAATATTACTTAGAATGAAACGTGAGGCGTTCCAGAGTTTGTTGGCAAAGTTCCTTCCGATATCAAAAGTATCTTTACTAAGATAAACATCTGCACCCTGCGCAGTTATCATTATCATGGAAAACCTGAGTGCATCAGCCCCGTAAACCGGGATAATTTCCAGTGGATCAATTGAATTGCCCAGGGATTTACTCATTTTACGACCGGTTTTATCGCGAACCGTACCATGTAGAATTACATCATTAAACGGCAGTTTTCCTGTAAAGTGGAGCCCAGCCATAATCATTCTTGCAACCCAGAAAAAAAGTATTTCTGGTGCAGTAATCAGGGTATTGGTTGGATAAAATTTATCCATAACCGCACTCTGATCGGGCCATCCCATGGTAGAGAACGGCCATAGCCATGACGAAAACCAGGTATCGAGCACATTTTCATCCTGATGCAGCTTTTCACTTTGACATACAGGACATCTCTCCGGGGCTTTTTCAGAAACTATAACTTCTCCACATTCGCAATACCATACCGGGATACGATGTCCCCACCAGATCTGGCGCGAGATACACCAGTCCCGGATATTTTCCATCCAGTCGACATAAGTCTTTTTCCATCTTTGCGGATAAAAAGAAACTTCATTGTCAATAACCGCTTTAAGAGCCCCTTGTGCCAAGGGTTTCATTTTTACAAACCACTGATCGGAATAATATGGCTCCACAACAGTATGACACCTGTAGCAGTGCCCTACTGCATGAGAATGTTCTTCAATTTTTTCAAGCAAACCCAAGGCTTTAAGATCCTCCACTATTTTTTTCCGCGCTTCAAACCGGTCTAATCCTTTATAAGAATCGGGAACCGGTCCGGTCATATGACCGGTTTCATCCATGATAACAACAGGCTCAAAATTATGACGCAACCCCATTTGAAAATCATTGGGATCGTGTGCAGGCGTAACTTTTACAGCTCCGGTTCCAAACTCCTTTGCAACAAAATCGTCGGCTATCAACGGGATATCTCTGTTTACTATAGGTAGTTTCAGCATCCTGCCTGTCATATCGGAATAACGTTCGTCCTTAGGATTTACAGCGACTGCAGTATCACCCAGCATTGTTTCGGGACGAGTCGTTGCAATGGTTACAAACCCGCTTCCATCAGAAAACGGATAACGGAAATAGTACAGTTTCCCCTTTAATTCCTTGTGCTCTGCTTCTTCATCAGACAAAGCGGTCTGGCACCTGGGACACCAGTTAATAATGTATTTTCCTTTATATATCAATCCCTCATTGTACAATTGCACAAACACTTTACGTACGGCTTTCGACAATCCCTCATCCATAGTAAACCGTTCACGTTCCCAGTCACATGAACATCCCAGCTTTTTCAACTGATTTGTAATAGTTGCATGATACTCATTTTTCCACTCCCATACTTTTTCAATAAAAGCTTCTCTGCCCAGATCATGACGGGTCTTTTTTTCTTTTGCAAGTTTACGTTCAACTACATTCTGGGTTGCAATTCCGGCATGATCGGTACCAGGCATCCATAGAGATTCAAAACCACTCATTCGTTTATACCGTATCAAAATATCCTGAATAGTATTGTTCAGTGCATGTCCCATATGAAGTACACCTGTAACATTTGGCGGAGGTATTACAATTGAGTACCCGGGCTTCCTGGATTTTTCATCAGCATGAAAAAGGGTTTTTTCCACCCAGTACTTATACCAGCGATCTTCTACCTGTGAAGGATTATATTGTTTTTCCATTGCACACTCTCTATTCAGTAAACAATTATATTAAAAGTTATTGATTTCCATAACATATCATAAAGGGTAACTTCGGAAAAGCCAAATGGCTTTGATACCCGGTTTTCAACACTTTCACCCTGTGAACAAGATCCGGGTACCTGTTCGCTGATCGATTTTGGGCAGAAGTGTTCCAGACATTCTTTCAGGTATTCGTTTTAAATTTGAATCAGAAACGATCCTTTTGCAGCGATTAACAAGGAAGTACACATGAATATATGTCTTCAAATCCAAAGGCTGCCTGCTATTAAACTTCCAGACTTCAAATGTAACCTGAAGGATAAAAATATAATACGGAATAGGGCCAATTTCAGTAAGAAGTCTGTTATGCAATAAATTTTTCAAAAAAAAGGCAGGAATGGGATTCCTGCCTCAAAACTTTCAATAATTATCCGTAAGGACTTCAAAATATCCCTGCGGATGTTCACAGCACGGGCATTTTGTCGGCGCCTGTGTTCCTTCATGAATATATCCACATTTACGGCATTTCCATTTGGTTGTTTCGGCTTTTTTAAATGCTGTTTTTTCTTCAACATTTTTAAGAAGCATCAAAAATCTCTCTTCATGGTGCTGTTCAACACTTGATACAGAATTAAACTGAGCTGCAACCTGAGGGAATCCCTCTTCAATTGCTATTTTTGCAAATTCCGGATAAAGTTTTGAATATTCCTCGTTTTCTCCTTCAGCAGCAGCCTTGAGATTTTCTGCTGTTGTTCCTGTAACACCAGCAGGATATTGTGCATTAATTTCCACCATGCCGCCTGTGAGAAAACGGAAGAATCGTTTAGCATGCTGCTGTTCATTATCTGCAGTTTCGGTAAATATAGCTGCTATCTGTTCATAACCCTCTTTTTTTGCAACTTTCGCAGCAAAAACGTAGCGGTTGTAAGCCTGAGATTCACCAGCAAATGAAGCCAGCAGATTTTTTTCTGTACGTGTGCCTTTAATATCCGGCATGTTTAACCTCCTGATTTAATAATTGAAATGATTATAAACAATTAATATCAATTTTTCATGATTTTGAGTCACCTGATCTCAAACAAAACCTCATTCTGTATACAGAAAGAACCCGCCCAGCAACAGTCTTCAGACCCCAGCAGCAATATGCCCCATGAATCGTTATATGCAAGGTACTGCAGGAAACCGGTGTATTCCTCTAACGTGAGATGATGAAGATGTGCAGATTAGAGATTCAGCCATCTTGGGAAAATAACATTTTGCAGATCAAAGATAAACATCCGAGTTTTTATAAAAAGCAGAATCTGTTTACAAATTCTTTCATCAATATCCGGTTTCCATCTTTCTGTATAAGCAGTTGATATTTCAGCCGCAGACCCTGATATAGATGATCAAATCAATCTTTTTAATATCAATATCAAAATATGTACAGAATTTTAATCATAGAAAAACGTTTGGCTACTTAAGCACAAATTATTTTAATTAAGTAATAAATTACACAACAAAAATTATCAGAATGATTTAAGGCGGTAATGATTAATATGCCTGCTGATATCTTTCACTGTAAGGGAGTTTATACGAAGCTGCTGTGAATAAACGGTTAAAATAATCTCATTAATGTAGTATGTTTAAAGGTTTTTACTATTGTAGTAAAGTA
>JAAYEB010000011.1 GCA_012728995.1 Fibrobacter sp.
AAATATGAGTAGTAATTTCTCCAGGAATTAAAACGTTATCTTTTGCTTTGAGGTGAATCACTACAGTTTCGCTGTCTTCCGGTATTGTATCGTCAATAACTGTCAACACCAGATTTTTCAAAGTCTCTCCCGGAGAAAACTGGATTGAATCAGGCATTGAGAAATCATTCGGCCCGGCTGTTGACGATGGATCAATACTGCAATATAAAACTACTGTTTCGTTTATTTCTTCTGATAATTCAACCGGTATTGTCACCCTTTCGTCTCCTTCAGATCCGCTTGACAGCTCGTTTGAAAAGGAAAAACTTATCTGGTCGTTATCAATGATAGTTCCGGTAAATATATGCCTTGGCCCGGTATGAATACTATCCGAACCTGTCAGAAACAGTACAAACAGCTCATCACCTTCCAGATCTTCATCATCGCTGATTAAAATTTCAGTACTGGCTATTGTGCTGCCAGGCTCAAACACAAAAACCGTATCTTCAAATTCAAAATCAGAAGCTCTGGCATGTGATGCGCTCCAGTCGATAGAGAATGGTATTTTCACGGTATCATTTACAGGATTACTCAGAACTGCCCGGATAATTCCAGTGTTTTCACCCTCTTCGAAACTCAATGATGTCTTTTCCCAATTGACATAAGCCGCCGGTGGTTTAACCACTGTAAGTAAAACCTCAAGTGTATCGGTTGACCCCAGACTATCCTCCACAATCAGCCGAAAAATCTGCGTACCAGCATATTGCGCTGTCGGAACCCATTCAAGATTATTATCATCACCCTGATAAATAATATCATCACCACAATTAACTGTAAAATTGAAAGGTGGAGTACCTGACTGAGAATGAATTTTCATCTCAACCTTTAGAGTATCAGTTCCAACCAGGAGTGTTTTTGGATATATATCTTCTTCATTAATGGACCATTTAACAGGAACAGGATCTCTTTCAGTTTCAAGCACAAAAAGAAGAAATGATGTCTGGACCGTCTCATACCCATCATACACTTCCAATACTATTTCATGCAAACCACTGTCGGATGGATCCGGCGTCCATTCAAATATTTTATTTTCAATTTTTATTACAGTATCCTTTTCGCCCTTTTTGAATTTTGCACTAACCTGCAATGAATCACCATCTTCATCACTGACTTCAATAGTATCTGTATAAACTGAATCTGCGGTTATAATCTGAAGCTGTGGTATAGAATCAAACTGCGGCATTCTGTTATAATAAACGTTAATGACAGTATCTGATTCATTACCGCTGCTGTCAATCGCTTTTATTGACAGGCTGTTTCCGCTTGTATCATGAACAAGATCAATGTCGATATTGAATTTTATTCCGTTATCTGATACACTACAGATTCTGTTATTTACCGTTACGCTGTCTGTTTTTCCGTTGTCAATAACAAGCAATTCGACAGACAGAGTCTCACTCCTGTTGATAAAACCATCATATAAATCAATCCCGTCACTCTTGATTGAAACGATTTGCGGTGATGTAGTATCGGCCATTCCGAGGCTGTAGTTTATATGTCTTTCGGTACGCGCTAAAAGTGTACCCTTCCCGGTGGAGTCTTCATACAGCTCCAGTACAACATCATTCCAGCCTTCATCCAGAACCAGTGTAAACTGCCATTCATTTTCACCGGTCATTATTTTGTGATCCTGAACTTTCCCGTTATTTTTAACCAGAAGAGCTACAGTATCAAAAGAGAAATAATCTGAAATTGTACCATATATCAAAAAACTCGATTCTCCAACATTTACCGTATCATCTTCAGGATACAGAACAGTAATCTGGGACTTGTATTTCAGATAAAAATAATTATCAATTGTCTCATTCTCTTCATTTTCACAGAACACATGAATTTCCATTGGCTCAGTTAAAATATCAAGATCATGGAATGTTTTATTAAGCAAAAATGAACCATCGGAATTTTTAATCCTTTCATCGAATTCTTCACCGTTTATTTCTGCATTTACCAGTTCTTGTGCTCCTTTTACTTTTACAGAAAAAGTAAAAGTCTTTGTTTGTGCATAAACTGTATCCCTGAATATAGGACTGTTTTCACATTTTATTTCCAGTATTTCTTTATTGACCATTACCGGAAACAAAAATGACGGAGATCTGAACTTCTTATCACGGTCTTCAACATACAGTTCTCCTTCAGGACTGGTTAACGGCGTGTCCATTTTTACTTGCACAGAGGAGCTTTCACTTGTAATTACATTATCTCCAAAATCCCACACATAAAAGACATCATCATCCTTAACCGGATCTGTTTCCAGTAAAACAGAATCTCCTACCTGAATTTCGACTCTTTTCTGGGACAAAGGTGATTTAACATAAAGACTGTATTTTCTTTCTTTTTTTGTATTATCATTATAAATTGTACTCAGGGTAATGTAATGCCATCCAGTATCGTAAAATGAGAATGTAAATAGAAATGGCTCATCCCCAAATTTATCGGCAATTATCAGCGAATCAGCCTTGTCCCACAAACGATTTTTTTCTATATTGACCCTGAAAGCAGCCACATGCTCTTTAAGGTAAATCACAACAGACAATGATTCTTTTGAAAAGATATCAATGGTGTCTTTGTCTGAAAAACTTTTTTTCAGAACATCTGCACTGGATTTACTTTTATTAAGGTAGGGATTTTCCCAGTCACTGCAAAGGAGCCCGGCAAAAAAAGTGCATGCAGCCACAAAGGTTACTACAGATTTTAAATTCATGATATTCCTCCACACTTAAAAAGCAAAAGAGATCCCGAATGCAGTAAGACCCAGAACACCAATGCCTCCGGCCAAACCTGTAAAAACCATATTACGATCCCTTTCCTTTTTCGCTCTATCCCAGTCTTCAGATGTATATTTTCGCATATTAATTCTATCGAGGTTCGAGATTTTGCTAAGGTCATCTTTTGACTCACGAAATTTCGTATACAACCACCCTGCAGCACCTATACCACCTATTCCTGCAGCGAGTCCACAATATCGCAATACCTGTATTCCAGGCCCCGCTTTCCTTTTATTTTCTGGAGATGGAGGAATCGCTTCCGGTTTGGAAACTTTCTTCTCTTTTTCAACTGTCATTTTGTAGTTAAAAACCGAATCTTCAGCAGCTTCCTTCTTTCCTTTAATAGTAAAGTCTGCCTTGCCATTCTTGCTTATGACACTGTTTTCGATACGTACATATTCTGTCTGGGAACGGATCCCATATACTGAATACTGAATTACTGCCCCAGACAAACTGGTTCCAATAGCATTTTCATAAATATCCATACCATTCCAGTCGAAAGGAGCTGGGTTTACTGATGAAGCATTGTTCCAGACCGAATCATTTTTTGAAGTAAAAACAACCGGTTTTCCCTTTTTCCCTTTGACATACAGTGTTCCCTGTACATGCAACCCTGTAAACTCTTCAAACAGAAATACAGCCCCGGGTTCTATGGTAACAACAGACCCCGGTGAAACAAAAATATCACCAGTTACAAGATATGGTTTATCACCTGCAGATACAACCTCAGGAAGAACTCCGCTTATGGATTTAAACAGATTTTCCTGCTCTTGGGAAAAAGATACCATTACAAATGACAAAATGATGGTTAATAAATTTCTTACACTTTTTTTCATCTAATACCCCGGAGTTAACATCTGTATCTGATTTGCCTGAAATTTTAAATATTCTTTTGCTCGAAATATAACTGTTGCTGCCTTCAACATTGCTCCCCTTATTATCTGACTATCATGCTGAACAGTTCTCTATCAACCGTTTCCGGATCATTTTTATGACATGCAGAAGTACTTCAGGTCTGATAACTGGAAGATTTCACCAGTTAACCACAACCTTCTGCCCCAAAATTTGTTTAATTAAACACTGTTTCCGCGCTTCTGGATCACATTAAACCATCATGTTTTGAGGCTTTAATTATCATTTCAACAACCAGGAAGAATTATATCACATTTGCTGCAATGCAGAACTGATATTTCTTATCTCTTTATCAGCATGCTTGTATCGCAAATGAGAAGTGTTACTTCTATACATATATTTAAGATCATACCAGGCTTCCATTGCTTTTTGCCCGATATCCTCATCGCCTTTTTGCTTAAACATGGCACCTAGACACTGAGCTTTGATATAAAACATATCTCCCCTTATTTCTTCAGATGACTTTCGTTTTGACGAATAATTCAAGGATTTTTCTGCCTGTTCAATTGCAGCCATGAACTGCCCCTGTTTAGCAAGCAACTGTGCATAAATAAGAAAATACTCTGCATCCTCAATCGGAAACTCTTTGCATAATCGTTTAGCCGGTTCAAATTCTTTGTTATCAATGAACTGCTGTATCTGGTCTAAAATAACCTCATCTGTCACAGTCTCCTCATTTTTATCCTCTACCTGATTTTGCACCAATTCATCTTCGTAAGACTCTATTGATTTCTCTGACTTAACCCCAACAACAGCCGGTTTTTCTTTCTTGACAACTGGTTGCTGTGTTTTTTTTCTGACTCTATTCCTTTGAACCACCTTGGCAGTATTTGAACCTGACACCGATACCGGTTTCTTTTGAGGAGCAGTTTTTGCCTGGTGGTCATCAACAGGTAAATTTTTATCGGAAACCTGATCATCAGTTTGATAAAAACTGTTCTGACTTTGGTCAAGAATTGTTTTTTCTGAAGGGTTTATCCACTCATGAAATGTATCTTTCATAACATAAGCCGTAACTGTAAGTGTCAATAATCCCAAAGTAGCCAACAATATTACAGGTACTGATGAGAAGATGTTTTGCTTTTTTCGGAGTTTTTTACCGCTCATAAAGCGTGAAATAATCTGTTCAGGTGGTATTGTGGTAATTTTTCTGTAAGCTCTTTCCAGATCCTGCAATAATTCATTAGATGTTCTGTACCTTGTGTCTGGATCCACCTCCATACACCTGGAGATTATTGATCTGATCTTTTGGGGGACATCTTTACAGAAAGATTCAAGAGCAACAAAATCATTTGAATTTCTCTTCTTTATCAGCTCTTCCATGGATTGTGCAGGGAACGCTTTGGTTCCTGAAACCATTTCATAAAAAACCACACCCAAAGAATAGATATCAGTACGGGGGTCAATTTTGCGTGCACCCAATTGCTCTGGAGACATATACTGAAGAGATCCGGTAATTTTGTTGTGTCCTGAAACTTTGGGCACACTCGCAGGGTGAGCAATACCGAAATCCATCAGCTTAACTGTCCCACTGAAACCGACCATGATATTTGCCGGTTTTATGTCACAATGAGTAACACCCCGAAAACGCCTTCCAAAAAGATTATAAATATGGTTATGCGCATAAGTAAGAGCACGGCAAAGGCAAATAGCTACTGCCAACGCAACTTCATATGGTAAGACACCTCTCTTTTTTAAAAGTTCCTTTAAGCTAAACCCGTCAATTTTCTCCATCTCGATAAATGGTAATCCCTCCCATTCACCGACATTATGAATTTCAACTATATTGGGATGATGAAGTTTGGCTGTTATTTTTATCTCAGTTTCAAACCTTTTAAGCACTTTTTCGGAAAGAAAAGGACGCCATAACTTGACAGCTCGCATTATCTCAAGTTTTTGATTCCAGATTTCATATACAACTGCTGCTCCACCTTTGCCAAGAACTGATTTCACAACCCCCGAACCAATCGCTTCAGGCATACTTGGTTCTGCAGACCTCGCTATATTACGTTCATTAACAGAAATTGAAACGGTCTCTGATAAATATTCATCCATGTCTTGTTAACTGCCCCTCACTCTGGAATCCTAGTTATAATTTAAAGGATTTCACATAAAAAAACACCTGTTTTCTTATGCTATAAAAGGCTCATTTCTCTTTAAGTTAATTCTTTACATCTATAATCAATTATCATCCAAACCTAACTAATGTATTCTCAATGTATTATGCGCTTAACTCAAATTTGGCTGTAGCCTTTTTAAACCATATTGCCAATCTCTATGACAATCAATTTAAACGCTACTTTCTATATATGAAAATACTCATTCACTTCTGAGTTTGAAATACCTAAAGTCATAATTGCCCCTTTTTCTTCTATGGCTAAGACTTTATATGTTATAATTATACCGATATTTTAGAATTTTTACCCCTTCCCCTATTACTTCAGAATGTTTTTGTATAAAAAAAGGTGCAAAAGAAGATCCATTAAGACAGAAAAATTGATCTGTTTATACTCATTTAACGCTTTTACATAACAGAACAAGCATTAATTAATTTATTTTTAAGTGATATTAATCACATTAATCTGGTTATAAATTATTCAGGAATATATATTGAATCGATCAAACAGGATTTGTACAGGTTTCCCGGTTAATCCTTTTGTAATTATTTGATTACTTATAAGTTATGCCAAAAAAATACTAAAAATGTATCTCTATTCATAATAATAATGAAAATTATGTCTTCTTATTTAATCAGCCATAATTATATCGGGAAACGATCTTAAGGAAAAACTGAGTTAAAGTACTTTTTAATACAATAATGCCGGGAATACAAATGGCTAAGATTTTTTAAATTGAAAAAATTATATTTGATGTCGATCGCAATCTCACATACACCCATTCGACATTTTTTCGATTTATGAATTTCTTCAATGCAGGAATCTGTTTTAATGAATAATCTCAATCCTATTTATACAGAAAAAACTGAATGTCAAGACTGTTACAAATGTGTAAGAGAATGTCCTGTAAAAGCCATTAAAATTCAGTATGGTGCAGCAGCAGTCATGCCAGAACTTTGTGTTTTGTGCGGACATTGCGTTGATGTATGTCCATCAAATGCAAAAAAAATAAGAGATGATACACCCAAAGCCAGAAAACTTATCGAATCGGGCAAAAAAGTGTATGTCTCTCTGGCACCTTCATTTATTAGTGAATTTCCTGAATGGAAACCATCTCAACTTATAGCAGCACTTAAGGAACTTGGATTCCACGGGGTTTCGGAAACCGCACTTGGGGCACAACAGGTAAGTGCTCATGCAGCTCATCAATTAAGTTTGCAGAGCGGTAAAGTCGTATTATCTTCTGCATGCCCTGTAGTTGTTGATTATATCACCCGATTTATTCCCGAATTTACTTCATCAATAACGAACCTTTTATCTCCAATGTTAGCTCACTGTAAAATGTTACGTAAAAGATATGGTCCCAAAATCGGAATTGTATTTATAGGACCCTGCATAGCCAAGAAACGGGAAGCGGACAGCCATCCACATCTTATCGATTGCGTACTTACGTTTTCTGAACTCCGTACCTGGTTAGAAAATGAAAGGATCAACCCGGAAACTGAGGGTTGTGAAAAAGTACAGAAGTTTGTACCAACAAAAGCAGAAGAGGGCGCACTATACCCCGTAGAAGGCGGCATGGCAGCAACATTAAAAGCAAACTGCACTGTCCACGACTCCTGTTTCATGTCTTTTTCAGGCTTGCACAATCTAAAGAAGGCACTTGAGGGACTTAAGAATGTTCAGATAAAAGGGAATATATTTATTGAGGCTCTGGCCTGTGAAGGAGGATGTATTAATGGACCTAAAACATTGCATCGTTGCGAAACTGCCTTGAAAAGATTTTCAGTAGTTAATTACAGTTCCTACCCACAGAAAAAAATTCCACGACGTCCAAACATTCCAATTACAGAATACATCGCAGATACACCTGTAACTCAAAAAACTTTCAGTGAAAAAGAGATTGTGGATGCCTTGCGTCAGGTAGGCAAATACAACGAATCTGATGAACTGAACTGTGGAGGATGTGGATACGATTCATGTAGAGATTTTGCCAAAGCATTACTCTCCGAAAAAGCTGAACGGTCGATGTGTGTGACTTATATGCGAAAACTTGCGCATAACAAAGCTAACGGACTACTTCGTAACATGCCTTCCGGTGTAGTTATTGTAGACGAAAATTTAAAAATTATTGAATGTAACCGAAATTTTGCCCGTTTATTCGGAAATGATGTAGAAATGATATTTGAACAAAATCCCGGAATTCAGGGTGCATCTTTACGAAAAATAGTTCCGTTTTACGAGCAGTTCCGACATGTTCTTCATGTAAATCAGGACCTGATAAACAGAGATTTCCATGTAAAAAACCGGGTATTTCACGGCTCAATTTTTACTATAGAACCATACCATGTTGTAGGTGGAGTTTTTGCAGATATAACAGCTCCTTCAATTCAAAAGGAACAGATTATTCATCGTGCACAGGATGTAATTCAAAAAAACTTAAAAATGGTACAACAGATTGCATACCTTTTGGGCGAAAACGCTTCTGACTCTGAAGCTGTGCTTAATTCTATTATAGAATCATTCTCCGATTCTTCTTCTGATAAACACAATGGAGTATAATGGAAAAAGAACTTTTTTTAGAAGTTTTTTCAGATTCCCATTGCAAATGGAACCAGCGTGTCTGTGGTGATACTTTCATTGCAAAACGCATCAAGGAAGAACGCCGCACTGTCGCAGTGTTATCCGATGGACTTGGAAGTGGAATAAAAGCCCATGTTTTATCCACACTTACTGCAACTATGGCATTAAAATATATGGCCAACTGCCTTAACATCGAAAAAGCAGCATCAGTAATCATGCAAACGCTTCCTGTTTGTAAAAAGAGAAAAATCAGTTATGCCACCTTCACCATTATCGACATATCTGCAAACCAAAAGGTAAATATCGTCGAATATGATAACCCTTCCTATTTACTTGTCAGAAACGGCTATCTGATTCCGGTAAACAAAAACAGATCTGTTTTACACAATGAAAACCGGGAGGTCAATCTCTATTTTTCCAGTTTTGATATCCAGCAAGGTGACAGGATCATATTCCATTCAGATGGATTAAACCAGTCTGGTATGGGTAAACAATCGACACCGTTTGGATGGGGTGAAGAAGGAGTCAGAAACTCTGCAACAGGACTAATTATCCAAAAACCAACAATATCAGCAAGAAGCCTGGCGAAATATATGGTGGAAAAAGCAATTCAAAATGATGACTGGAAATGCGGTGACGATACAACATGCGCAGTTATCTACTATAGAAAACCAAGAAAACTTCTGGTAATATCAGGTCCCCCTCTCGATAGAGAAAACGATCCTCTGCTGGGTGAAATTTTCAATTCGTTTGATGGAACCCGAATTGTTTGCGGCGGCACAACCGCAAAGATAATCTCACGGGTGTTAGATAAAAAGCTTATCATGGATTTTAAAAAGCTACACCCACAGGTCCCGCCAACCTCAATCATGGAAGGTGCAGACCTGGTTACTGAGGGTATAATTACTTTAACCAAAGCTATTGAATACCTCTGCCAGGATACCATCCCTGATACCTCAGATGGAGCTGCCAGATTTGCAGACCTTTTAATTAACAGTGATGAGATCTCGTTCATTATTGGAACAAGATTCAATGAAGCAAACCGGTATCAAAATGGTAAGACTATTGAATTTCGTGATACTGTTATAAATAAGATTTCAGAAATACTTGAAAATAAATATCTTAAAAATACTTCTATACGTTATATCTGATTACCGCATTTTCCTTATTACCTCTGCCCGGATGCATAATCATCTTTTACCTAAATCAGGTGATTCCTTTCAACGAGTCTTTTTCGCGTACATTGGAAAAAGAATGAGATCCAGAACGTTTAATATGCAGGTATACGATTACGACAACGATTGCAGTTTTTTTTCATCATTCTTCATTCATCATTCATAATTCACCATTACCTTATGACCTTCACAGCCATAAAACCTTTCTGCACAATGCCGCTATGCAGCTCATCGTAAATTATATAAAACATATCTCATTAGTGTCTCTTTCGGAAAAATTTATAAAAAAAACCTTGTGTTCAGGTGTAGTCTTCCATCGCAATTACCCGGTGAAGAAAAATAGGAACATATCCCTCGCAACTTCATTTTGCATACTTGTCTTACCTGTGTGCTCCAACACAGAAAGTATAGGTAAAATATTTTACAGATTTTGGTGAATTTTTGTTCCGAAATGACTGAATTTAGAATTACTTAGAATGCTCCTCTGATAATTCCACATACTACTCGTCTACAATTCATATCATTTTTGCTTTTGATACAAACAGTACTTACTGCGTGGACATTTTTCAGAATACTAGGCTAATACCTGCCATTGTCCATATACAAAAAAAACCTGATCCTACAAAAGAATCAATCTAATGCACATTATATATGCGTTGAATTATATTGAATTGTACTTTTATCTCAAACAGATCCGTGGACAGGTTTTAAAACTCGTTTATTTTTAAAACAAAATTTCATGCTGAGATTCACTGAGTCCTTAAAGCCAGAGCAGGTATCCTGTTTGACTGTATATTAGTTTAATTTTTGTTTTGTGGCTTTCATGCATATGGATTACACTTAACAAAATACAATAGATTCATACCTTGAATTCATAACCGGGAAAGGAGGATACAAAATAAAATTCCAAAACGATATTTTTTTTACACGGAGGAGTTATACATATGACTGAAGAAAAGAAAATTGGTTGTACCCGTCCTGCGGGTGGAACAGTAGGAGAGAAGATCTCTGAGAAGAAAAAAGAAAACATAATTGAAAAAACGGAGGAAAAGAATATGATTAAAGTTGGAAAAAAAGCTCCGGATTTTACTGCTCCGGCATACCATAACGGACAGTTCACCAGTATCCAGCTTTCACAATTTTTAGGGAAATGGGTAGTTCTTTGCTGTTATCCAGGTGATTTCACCTTTGTCTGAGCTACCGAAGTCTCTGCGGTCGCAGAGAAGTATCCGGAATTTCAGAAACTTGGAGTTGAAGTTTTATCAATGAGTGTTGATTCTGTATTTGTGCATAAAATGTGGAATGACACAGAACTTTCAAAAATGGTTGAAGGCGGAGTAAAATACCCAATGCTTTCTGATGCAGGCGGAAAAATTGGAACTGCTTACGGGATCTATGATGAAGATGCAGGTGTTGAAACCCGTGGAAGATTTTTAATCGATCCTGATGGTACTGTTCAGGGATTTGAGGTTCTTACACCACCAGTAGGCAGAAATGTTAATGAAACGATTCGTCAGATTCAGGCATTTCAGCTTGTCCGTAACAGTAAAGGTACAGAAGCCACCCCGTCAGGATGGAAACCTGGAAAAATGACACTGAAACCAGGTCCGGATCTTGTTGGTAAGGTTTGGCAAGTCTGGAAAACAGATAATGCCTTTGATGATTGATTAGCCAAAAGCACAGCAGCCGGGTAATCTTTTTACCCG
>JAAYEB010000012.1 GCA_012728995.1 Fibrobacter sp.
AACTGACAAGAAAAGCTTCAAAAAGCCATCTTAAATGCCCCATTTGTTCTTCACGAAGTTACAAAAAAGCAGAAAAACTTAATTTTATCGACAGGATTCGTTTTATAGGCTGTACACCATATCGCTGTCTTAAATGTGGGAGAAAGTTTGGCAGCTAAAGCTGCCAAAAGGTCCTTATAAATTATTGAGTTTTGTTGCAACAACCGTTTATGGTCTGATTCTTTTCTGAATCAAACACAAGTATTTTGTATTTGTAAGTGTAATCGGACATGTTTTACTGAAAACCTCACATTGTCCCCTGAATTTCATCTTTTGATTATAAGCATTATTAATACTGGTACATAGAGATTTGAATCGACCTGTACCTTTGTAAAGTTCTCGTTTTTTTAATTCATGCGCATAAACAGCTATCGATGCCTTATTATAACGACTGTGCTGCTGGTATTTCTGCGCTCCATTTTTTAACTGAGAAAACATCTCTCCTGAAGTCAACTTACAAAACCAACCCACCTTCAGGCACTGGTAGTTTAATCATAAATTAATTGTTTAAACCCTCCGGCTTTATAACCAGAAGATATTCATTAATCCCCGCAGTATCCCAAGGCACTGCGGGGAAATGACTTCTTATTAATAGCAAAACGCGGGACCTCAGCAATTTTCAAAAAAACTATACTGAAAACGTTGTATCCAGATCCGGATCTGTAATTTTACTTCCGGTACAGCCGGCCTTTACACGTTTTTTGATATGCTGAATGTGTCCTCTCCCCAAAGCTTTTACTTCACAACCCAGCTCAAAATATCTTTTGATCACATCATCTGAAAGAATACCGAAACAGTCGATAACAGCCAAAGGTTTAGCAGCCCATTGGACGACCTGATCCGGATCCAGATCAAGATAATCTTTATGAGGAACCGCCAGAACCAAAGCTTCTGCATCATTTAAAGAAGATACCAGATCCTTGCTGATCCGAATATTTTTAAGTTCCTCCTGGTTACGGAAAAATCTGCTCCAGGAATGTCCCTCTGAAGGATATGTTTCCTGGCTCTCCAATTCGTACCAGTGTTCAACATATGGATCGTGAACCCTGATCTCTGCACCCATCTCTTTAAGCTTTCGAACAACCATTTCACTGCCGCTGTAACGAGTATCTCCAACATCCTGACGATAGCTTGCGCCACAAAGCAAAACATCTGCTCCTGCTATATACCTTCCCATATTTCGCAATGCATCACGAACCAGTTCTGCTACATGAAGAGAACGGGTATCGTTGGTATCTATAGCAGTTGGAGTGATTTTGAAAACATTGTCACCATCCTCAAAACCCAGTATATGACGATATGCCCAGTATCCCAGTCCACCATCTTTTGGAAGACAATACCCGCCAACTCCAGGACCAGGGAAAATAATGTTACTGTGAGTCGGCCTCATTTTTATTGCATTGATCACTTTAATGAGATCAACCCCGTTACGTTCTGCAAATATGCTCCATTCATTAAGGAATGCAAGTATTGTTGCCCTGTAGGAATTTTCTACTATCTTCGTAGTCTCAGATTCTATTGGGCGATCCATGACAGTAAGAGGATACTCTTTTGTATTAAGTACCTCATGAAGAAATTTTTCGACCCTCATCCTTGCTTCATCATTGCACCCTGCACATACACGCCAGAAATCACGTATACTTGCAACATACTCTTTTCCAGGCATAACTCTTTCAAAACTGTGCGCCAGTATTGGCTCTGATGTAATACCCCTTCGTACAAAAGCCTTCTTCAGTATTGGCCAGGCAACAAATTCGGTAGTACCTGGAGCTACCGTTGTCTCTATTAAAACCATACAACCTGCAGATATTTTTTCTCCAATAGTTTTCATGGTAGCTTCAAGAGCAGCCATATCCGCTTCACCTGTACGCATATTTCCCAATTCAGTTTTTGAATAATCACACTGAACGTCAACAACAACCGAATCTGCCAATGCAAGACAATCACTGTTGAATGTTGCAACCAATGTTTTTCTTTCATTAACACATTCTTTAATAAGCCTGTCCACCTCAGGATCTTCAGCCTTCACCGGAGATTCTCCCCTGTTTAGCATTGGTATTTTCCAGTAACTGCGTACACTTGGCCTCTGACAACCAATGACAAATTTTGATGATTTTCCGTCTTTATCACGGGTATCTGCAACAATTGCTGCCATTACGGCTCCGACAAATCCTACACCCATAACAACTACTATCTCTTTGCCCTCATTTCTTGCTTTATCTACAAGCTGTGCAATACGATCAAATTCGGTCTGATAATCTTTTTTTTCCGGAATTGGAAATTTTTCACCAGCCGGACTAACAGAATAACGTATTGAATCGGTCATGGATTTCTCCTTTTCTGGTATTTTAATACTTTATGATCATTAAATCGAGAGAGAACAGAAGGTCAATTATTAAATTACATTAATACAGGTTTGTGATACAGTTTTTTTTAATTGTAATTATTCAGCAAGAATGATACATCAGATCTTAATAAGACCTAAATCAGACGATTCCTTTACACGATCGGCTTGGTGGATATTGGATTAAAGACTCAGATCCAGAACACATAATATGCAGTTATTGGGATAACGATAACGATTACGATTACGACAACGACAACGGTGAAATGTAGATATGACCTTCACAGCCATAAAACCCTTTCTGTTCAATACCAATGTGCAGCTCATTCCCGCACTGCGGGACAAGTTGTAAATTAATCGTCCGATTCAGGTAAGATTTAAGTTCCACAAACAGGTACTGCACTGTTTTGAAAAACAAAAATTGTGATACACCATAGCCCGTAGATCCGTAATGAACTTACATAGGGCAAGTTACCAGGGGTTGTCTACATTTGAATAAATTTATCAATTTTATAAAAAGACATCAAATCGTATCATATCAGATTCAATAATTCTTCAGGTGAATCCAGCAACATATCCGGTTTTTTCTGTTCCAGCATACATTTCGAATTTAATCCCCATGTCACAGATGCGACACGGATACCAGCACTTCTGGCAGCATCAATATCCCTCGCCTCGTCACCTATAAAAATCGTTTTTTCATCTTTACTCAACTTTTGTTCGTGAATGATTTTCCGAAGCACTCTGTCTTTACCAAACAGATGTTTGCTGCTATAAATAAATCCAAACCACTCTGTCATACTGTTCTGTGAAAGAAAACTCATTACATTTAGTTTTGAATTGGATGTACAAATTCCTAACCTTATCCCTGAATCATATAAGGTTTTTAAAACATCCCTGATTCCAGGATGTAAATGGATGTCGGAAATTCGCCTGTTCATTTCACTACGGGCGCGTAAAACAATAAAGGGCAGTTTTATCAAGGAGATATTATGTAGCTCAAGAAGTTCTTTGGGGTGAAGCTCCCTGAACTTCTCAACATCCATTCTTTCGATCTGCTTGCACTTGAATGACGGAACCAGAACCTGATTATAAATATCCAGTATCAACTGCATGGTATCAGCCAAAGTACCATCAAAATCAAAAATTACTGTAAAGTTTTTTCCTGTATTCATTTATTTCAGTCCAGATTTTCCAGTTTGCAGTGTATTATTGTTATAAACAATTTTCAAAAAAATCATGAAAACGCTATTTTATCCGCATTAAATAATTTCCCACTGAGCTGAAAATTGTTAACACAATTTCCTCCTGGCTAAAACCCCCAGACCTTTGCTACAGTGAAAATGTGCGGATTTTGATGTCAGTTGCTGGAGAGAAACGGTTTTTTATGTACTGCGCACAAAAAAACTCGTTTACCAATCCTTTTTGCAATCTGACATTTACCAGAATACTCCTCATATCAATAAGTATAATATAATTTTAACAAGAATTTGTGAGTTAGTACGATTAAAGAGAACTAAATCTTTCAACAAGCTTAAAAAAGTTCAAGTGGCAATACTTATTTTTACCTCAAGATTACATAATTCTTTGAATAAAGCTGAAGGAATCGGTTTATGTACAGAATTATCAGATTGTTCTCAGGATTAATTATTGCAACACTTTTGAGCTGCAATAAATCTTATGTCAGTTCCGAAAAACCGGTTGTTTTTGTAAGTATACTACCTCAAAAATATTTTGTTGAAAAAATAATCAAAGACCTTGCAAATATTGAAGTTCTTGTTCCGCCGGGATCATCTCCGCATATCTACGAACCCAAGCCTTCACAGATGACTCTTCTGTCAAAAGCATCCATCTATTTTGCAACAGGAATTGAACTTGAATATGCCTGGCTCCCAAAAATAAAAAAAATTAACCCAAAACTTAAAATTATCCAGACAGACAAAAACATTGATAAAATTTTATCAGAAAACAGTATCCCCAAACACCCCGAAGTACCACACAAGCATGACCATATCAATAACCACCACTCTCATCATGGAACAGATCCACATATATGGCTCTCTCCGGAACTCGTAAAAAAACAGTCAGACATAATAACCAAAGCATTTATTGAATATGATTCAACCTGGCGGGATACAGTTCTTAAAAATAATAAATCTTTTCAATCAGAACTCCGCGAACTTCAGGATACCATAAAACACCTTTTATCCGAATGTGAAGACGGTAAACCATTTCTTGTCTTCCATCCCTCATGGGGCTACTTTGCCCGGGAATTTAATCTGGTACAGGTACCCGTGGAAGTGCAAGGGAAAGAGCCCGGTCCCAAAGAACTTGGTAAAGTTCTGAAATTTGCAAAAAATAATAATATCAAAACCATATTTGTTCAGCCCGGTTTTTCAAAAAAAAGTGCCGGAATAATTGCAAAAGAACTTAATGGTATTGTCTTAACAGCAGATCCATTAAGCCTGAACTGGTCACAGAATCTGATTAATCTGGCAAAAGCTATAAAATATGATTAATACCAAAGTAATTGAATTAAAAAATGTATCATACTCATACGGAAATTATCCTGCACTCAAGAATGTCACAATGTCCATCGAGAAAGGTGATTTCGTTGGTATTATTGGTCCAAATGGCGGAGGAAAAACTACACTTCTAAAGTTGATTCTGGCTTTGATCAAGCCAGATAAGGGTACAGTAAGTCTATTGGGAGACTCACCACGAAAGACTCGTACTCTTACAGGATATATTCCTCAGGAAACCAACCTTAACAAAACTTTTCCGATTTCAGTAAAAGACGTAGTTCTCATGGGTTTGATTTCAAAAAGAGGACTGGGTAGACCTTTTACAAAAAGTGACAATCAAAAAGCCGACCGGATAATTGACAAGCTAAATATTTCCGATGTAAAAAACAGGTGTATTGAAGAGCTCTCAGGTGGTCAACGGCAAAAAGTACTGCTTGCCCGTGCACTGGTTTCCAGTCCCGAAATTATTTTCCTTGATGAACCTACAGCAAGTATAGATTCATCTGGTACTGATGAAATCTATGACATACTTGAAAATCTTAATAAAAACGGAACAACTGTCATAATAGTAACGCATAATATTGGTGTACTTTCCAAATACATCAAATCTGTTGCATGTGTTAACAAAGAACTTTTCTTTCACCCTGATGGAATTCTGGATAAAAACGCC
>JAAYEB010000154.1 GCA_012728995.1 Fibrobacter sp.
TGATAATGAGTGGGATACGCTTCCTGTAACTGAACCTTATACTTTAAAATGGACAAAACCTGCAGATACAGGTGATCACAAGATTTATATCAAAGCTGTTAACAGCAGCGATCAGGTTTCGTTGCCGGACAGTTTGACCGTTACTGTTGTATTATATAAACCTCTGATTGAAAAAATTGCAGACACTTCTGTAAACAGCAGTGCAGAAGTTTTCATAAATTTTACTGCAGAAGATCCTGATTGCGAAATCGTTAATTATCTGATCAATATTGGAGATAGTGGATGGGACACCATAACAACAGCCAGCTATACATTTTCCAATATAAACAATGGACCTTTAGAGGTAATATGGGCTGCAGTCAATACGTATGATATTCTTACTGCAGATACTTTTGAAATATCTTTTAACAGAGTACCTGCTTCAGCTGCTTTGATAAATCCAGAACCTGATGAGCCAGCAAAATTCAAATCGTTTAATTTTCCCGACTTATTGGGTGATATCGCTTTTGAATTCCAGGCAACTGATCCGGACAGTAACAGCGATACGCTTACTTTCTATTTTTATCTTGGCAAGTATGATTCGGTCCAGAATCTGGTTTATTCCGGTAAAGAATCTTCATGTATTGTAAAAAATATCATGCCGGGTACAAAATACTCCTGGCGTTTATGTGTAAAAGACTTGTTTGAAGACAGCATAGCTATCTGCGGGGATTTTACAACAGAAAGTACTCCAGACTGTCCCCAAAGAATGAAACTTATTAAAAGCAAAGATGAAAGTTTTTCCATGGGGCAGAAAGGTTTTTTACAGCATGAATCATTTGTACACACTGTCTCTTTAGATTATAATTTCTGGATTGATTCAACCGAGATAACTAATGAGTTTTTCGAATCAATTACAGGAATCAAAAAAGCGCAAGATGGTGAAGGTAATTTTCCTGTTTCAGATATATCATGGTTTGATGCTGTTTTATTCTGTAACAGCAGAAGCAGACAAGAGAATCTTGATACGGTTTACAAGTACACCATGATAATTGGAACTCCCGGGAAAAAATGCAGTCTCGAAGGTCTGGTGATTGATGATGTTGCTGTTGGCTACAGGCTGCCAACAGAAGCTGAGTGGGAATTTGCATGCAGGGCAGGTACAAAAAGCCTCTTTTATTGGGGAAACGAACGTATTAAAACGGAGAACCATGCCTGGGTTAGTTTGACAAGCGGTAACGAGGTGCATGAAGTCGGGAAAAAAGCAGCAAATCAATATGGATTATATGATATGTCAGGAAATTTATGGGAATGGTGTAACGACTGGTATGATGCACAGTATTATTCAGTTAGTCCTCAAGATAACCCGGCAGGGCCACAAATTGGAATTGAAAGGGTTATTCGAGGTGGTAGCTGGAAGCACAGTGACTATTATGCTCAATCCGGATCACGAAGCAAACTGAATCCCAAAACTGGAAATGAAACAGTCGGATTCAGAACTGTTCTTATTATTAAGTAATCCATTAATGAATTAAGTTACTAATGGTGAATCAAAAATGTTCTGAAACCAGAATCAAAACAGTTGTCTACACGCCACAAAATTGCAGTTTAGAGCAGCTATGAAGTTTCATTGTTTGCATCACTGTTCATGGCTGGCCATCTTTGCCTCTTGCATTGATTTTGGTTACTTCATCAGTTATTTTTCATTATTAAGGGGAGGGCGGCCGGTGAACGGACCGCGAGAGTACTGAATCTTCTTGTTAAACCCGACCAGCCCGCTAAAATCAGGATACTTATAAGTCTTTCAGTAACCTCATGAGCGCAAAAGAATAAAAGAGTCATCTCTTGTTACAACTGGAAACAGTTATAAGGCTCTTGCATTCAAATGACTCACAGCTAAAGAATACTATGTTCAGTTTTGATTAAAAACAAATCACATTAATATTTACAGGAGGATCA
>JAAYEB010000155.1 GCA_012728995.1 Fibrobacter sp.
ACGCAATTACCGTTTTTTACAGAAGTCAGGGATTTATCAATCCTAATATAACCCACGAGCTTAGATTTGATTCTTCTGATAATAAAGTCCATATTGAGATTACCATTGAAGAAAATAAACGTATAAAAGTTTCCTCAATCAGTATTACTAATGATTCCATTTTTGATATTGGAATAATTTCGACTTTGAACTCCAGAATCGGAGAACCGCTGATTTACCCTTTTGTTAATAGTGATGCGCGAAAGCTTATAGACACACTTGCCAATACCGGTTTTTTAAAAGCTTCTGTTAAACCAGTACTTGAAATCGACTCGACATCATTCACTGCAGCCATTTCATTCATCATAACTCCGGGCCCCTGTATCTTTGTCAATGATATCCGTATTGAGGGTTTATCAACTGTTGAAAGAACCGTCGTTTCCAGAGAACTTACTTTCAAAAAAGGTGATACTTTGACATCAAGACATATCAAGGAATCTCAGCGCAACCTTTTTCAAACCCGCATGTTCAATTTTGTTAACATTTTTGCAGACATTTCAGATTCTGTATCATTTCTTTCCTCTGCAGATACTTTTATAACTGTTGTTGTTTCGGTTGATCAGGCAAGATATTTTTCCATCGATGCTGGTATAAGATATGGTACCTATGAGCGTTTATATTCATCCCTGAATTTATCATATAATAATCTATTTCGCAAAGGTCATTCAATTGGTCTTTGCGGCCTGCTTTCTGGTTTTGAACAAAGTATTGAATTTTATTATGTATTTCCATGGTTTTTCGGGATTCCATTTGATCTGACAATCCGACCTTATTACAGACGCCATGATACACTGTTCTTCACGATTCCTCTTGCATATGAAGGTGAATTCAATGGATTTTCATTTAATATCGGCCGCAATTTCGATGATATTTTTTTATTTGATATCGCTTTTGAATATGAAAATGTACTAAGAATTTCCATACCAGAAGTAGATTCATTAACCGAGGATATTCCTGCCACAGACAACAGAAGCATTATTATTAATCTTACATATGATAAAAGAAACAACATTTTAAATCCGGTCAACGGTTTTCTTGAACAGATGACCTTCAGAATTGGCGGCCTTGGCGGATCAGGTGCCAACCGGTTTTTCAAAATTACCAACAACTTCCATTTATATTTCAAAACCGGTTTTTTTATCATAACGAGCGGTATTATAGGAGGGTGGGCTCAGGTTTATGGCCAGAGCGAGTCTGTTCCTGTACAATATCAATTCTTTGGTGGAGGCCCCCAAACTGTTCGGGGATATCCCCGAGACAAGCTTATAACAACATCATCAGGCGACCCATCGGGTGGTAATGTGGAATTGATATTGCACTTCTTTGATATTCAGTTTCCTCTCTTCTGGTTATTATATGGCGCAATATTTCTGGATGCCGGTTACATTTGGTCCGATATAGGTTCTGTTAAACTTTCGGATATAAAATTTACAGCCGGGCCTGCTTTACGATTAAACACTCCGGTCGGAATGATCAGAATCGATTCAGGGTTTCAATTACACAGACTGGGGAAAAAAGACAATTATCAGATACATTTCGGTATAGGAAGACCTTTTTAATTTAGTTCGAGGAATGGATATAGTGCATAAAACCAGGTATTTTTCTTTTTTGACAGGTTTAATACTGTTTTTGAATTTTATTTTTCTTGTATTGCTGATTTCAAATATCAATAATCCCTTTATTCTTGAATTCGACACCGAGATCTCTGAAATCATTGTAAAAACAAGAACTCCACTTCTTACATGTATTTTTTTTTCGGTCTCTGAACTGGGTACCTGGGGAATAATAATTATCGGATTTGTATGGGGAACTGCAATATTTATTAAAAGCAATAAATATGAGCTTCTTTTTTTGATAATCTTCTCATTTTCAGGAACGCAATTAGTCAATCTTGTTCTTAAAGATATAATTAAACGGCCCCGCCCCTACTTTCCACATTTAATCTACTATTTTGGATACAGTTTTCCCAGCGGTCATTCAGCACTCGCTATTGTAATTTATGGGGTTATTCTTTACTATATTCATAAAAACAGTTGTCTGTCTGTTCGCATGTCAAAAGCTGTTGATGCCCTTGTTTTCCTTCTTGTAATTTTAATTGGTATCAGCAGAATTTACCTTGGCGTACATTTTTTTACAGATGTTTTGGGCGGATACATATCTGGATTTGTATGGTTAGTACTTTTTGTCAATTTGTATAATATCTTACTTACTCAAAAAAACAAACCAATGAACATATAAACCAGATTCTTTTGAAAAACATATTCAGGACAAAAGTTATTACTCCCATTTCAGAGTGTTTTTTTATTAGATTATTTATGTATATTTTTACACGCCAGTATTATTGTAATTTGTATTTAAAATGAACTCTCTGAGTCGAAAAAACAAGCGTATTTACATTTTTTATTTATTGTAAAAACGACTTATAACAAGTCATTTTTTTTAATAATATATCAAATTTGTATGTAACAACTGATTGAAGAATTCACTGTTGATTAAAATACCAATATCTGCTTCATAGAACTAATTAATGGTTTAGCAATACTATCGTAAACTTTACTACACAAATAATTTTTTCAACACAGTATTATTTTTTTGTTCTTATTGTGCCATACCATCTTTTCTTAAAAATGATCACAATGTATATTAAACTTATTGTTAATACAACCATATATTACATCTGCAGCGGCATTATTAATTTATTTATTTTACTAGTAATATCGATGTTTTTTTAATATTCGGTGTTTTTGAGCAATACAGGGATGTTACCCCAAAACAAGGAAGGGTGGTTTAATAAAATTAAGTCAAAATTGCTGCCAATCAAAGGTTTAATTAAACCTGAAAATAACTGTTAATTTAAATATTTAATAATCAGAAAAGTATCAGACAATCGCTTTTTACACATAATATTTTTTTAATGATTATTAACATACGTATTCCCAACGTTTATTAAATGGTATGTTTTACAACATACATCATACATGCACCCTGAAGCAATTGCATTAAATATAAGTTGACATCTCTCTGGTGAAAGGGATTATTTCTTATGCCTTTTAAAAGACAAACATTTGCAGGACATTTTCCGGAATTTACCCGAATATGCAGTTTTTCATTAATTCTTTCTCTTTTTTGTATTATTTTTTTAAGTCAGGCAACAGACAAGTTTCGTGTTGCTTTAACAGGTAAATACCCGCCTTTCAGCTTTTATGACAGTGATGGCAATCTGACCGGTTTTGATGTTGACATTTCAAAAGCTCTTGCAAGTGAATTAGGTTTTGATCTTGAAATTGTAACGATAGAGTGGGATGGCATTCTTGCAGGTCTTCTCGCTGGTAAATACGAGGCTATAATTGGATCCATGGCCATAACCCCTCAAAGACAAAAAAAAGTTTCATTTTCCAATCCTTACTATATCTCCGGAGCGCAGATTTTCATACATGAAAAAAATACTTCTTCCATTAAGAAAATCGATAATCTTTTGGGCTTAAATGTAGGTGTTGTTCTTGGTGAAACGTATGAACAGTTTCTCAGAACCAAATACCCTCAGATAAATGTAATAACCTACAAAAGTACAGTGGATATTTTCCAGGACATGAAAAACAAACGTCTTGATGCATTCTTTACAGACCGTCTTGTAGGAATGTATCAAATCAAAAAAGCAGGTATGCCTTTTGTTACTGCTGGAGACCTTTTATACCAGGAAGAAATGGGAATACCTGTCAGTAATCCAGTAATACTGAATAATATAAACAATGCCCTTTCAAGCATTCGCAGTAAAGGTGTGCTTGATTCTCTTCGCAGATACTGGTTTGAGTCGAAAAACAGTGTATCACCACAAATAATGAAAATCAATGTAATCATAAAACGTTTGCTGAAAGGCTTTGGCATTACAGTAGGGATTGCATTTATTTCATTTTTTATAGGTATATTGTCTGCTATTCCATGTGGAGTTGTACTTAATGGCCAGTCATCATTCTTCAGGTTAATAGTACGTTCTTTGATCGACTTCATACGCGGCACTCCGGTACTGATCCAGCTGTTCTTTGTATATTTCGGAGCACCACAGATCGGCCTGACCCTTTCTCCGGTAGTTTCAGCCATCATTACTCTGTCTGTAAACTCCTGTGCGTATATGTCTGAAGTTGTTCGTTCGGGCCTGATGTCTGTTGATCCGGGCCAAAGACATGCAGGTAAAGCTCTTGGCTTGAGCAGATTGGACATATTCCGCTTTGTAATCTGGCCTCAGGCTTTCCGTATAGCCATACCTCCATTAGGTAATTCAGCAGTAGCTCTTTTAAAAGATACTGCACTTATTTCGGTTATTTCTGTTGGTGAAGTCGTTCGGGAAGCTCAGTCGATCATTAGCGTTACATTCAATCCGATGCTTTACTATATTATAATAGCAGCTCTGTTTTTTGTCTTTACATATCCGCTCATGCGATTTACAGCATCATGGGAAAAAACATTAAAGAAAAGGGGGTACATGCATGATTAAAATCGAATCTTTATCTTACACATACAGAGGTGCTGACGTACCCGCTTTACATAACATTTCAATTCAATTTGATTTCTCACAAAATTCAATTACATCGGTTCTTGGAGAAAGTGGATCTGGTAAAACAACCCTTTTACAATGCATGGCAGGTTTCCTTCATCCGCAAAAAGGCCGAATCCTGATTGACGATAAAAATATTCGAGAAATGAAAGAAAAAGAGTTCAGGTCAAAAGTAGGTGTTGTTTTCCAGAAATTGAATCTTTTCCCTCATTTAACAGTTTTAAAAAACATGACTTTGGCACTGAACAGGGTTAAGGCTTTGAGTATTGAGGAAGCTGCATCAATAAGTGACAAAATGCTCGAAAGACTTCAAATACATGAATTAAAGGATATGTACCCTGCACAGCTAAGTGGTGGCCAGGCCCAAAGAGTTGCCATAGCCAGAGCACTTGTATTAAAACCACGCTATTTACTCCTTGATGAACCGACTTCTGCTCTGGATATGAATACAACTGAAGATTTTTCGGTGTGGTTACGCTCATTACACGAAACGACTTCATTTGTAATTGTTACACATGATATACCCTTCGCACGAAGTGTCAGTAACAATGCAGTGCTTATCGAAAATGGACAGATAAAAATGCACAATAAAATTGAAAATGTAATGGAATCTTTCTCTAATTCCTGATTTTTTAGATAATTTATCTTATCCTGATCTAAATGATTATGTCTATGGTCAAATACCGGCTTTTATGGTTTTTTGCAATCATTCTTTAAACTTGACTATGTTCGGCAACCGTTTCTCAGACAGGTTCGAGGTAATTGTGAAAAACTCAGTTAACCTTTAAACAGGTTAACTGATAATGAATTGTCAGGGCAATACAAGCCGTGTTGCAGTTCAAATACAATTTTTTAGTCTTTTTATCTGATTCTATTTTGAACTAATTTGGCAAATAATTAAATTAAACAGTCAATTATCCTGTCAGTAACCCCGGATTCACTGATTATCTATGTCTATACAATATAAGGAGTTGGCAAAACGAATATGCTTGAGTAAGCATGCAAATTCACATTGTTAGCACGCCAATAAATATTTTGTTTTAAAGAGAGATTTGATGCTAACGATATTTTTCAGTCAACAAACGAACTTTTATCGCGTGCATGGACATTAACCAGGATTCCGGTTATGAATATTGATTCTTATCCCGAGCGCAAGATGCTGCAAGCAACATATACAGAAAATTATCCTCACTATCACACAGCCATTTCAGAGCTATCCAATGACATTCAGGCCAGACTTGATACTCTTGATACCCATGTAACTGTTAAAGGCCGTATCAAGTCATTCGAAAGCTACTTTGAAAAGCTTCTGAAACGACTCGAAAAGCAGAGAAACAGTGGACTGATGGAGCCTATTCACGATATACTGGCTTTTCGTGTGGTATGCCCGTTTCTGGAGGACACGACCAGGGCAGAGGAGAAAATACGTGCAGCTTATATAATACACGATGTGGAGCGTAAAGGTGAAAACCACACTATTGGTGAATTCGGATACAACTGCACCCACCTGGTGCTGGAAATTCCCGACCGAATCCGTCAGCTCGTACCACTTCTTGATATAGAAACTGTTGAAGTTCAGATCCTCACGATTCTTCAGGATGCCTGGGCTGAAGTAGAGCATGAGTTGATTTACAAAAGCCATATCGCCCCTCTTGATACACCTTTGCGACGCAAACTGGCTGCAATCAATGCCACACTTACGCTTTCCGATATCACATTCCAGG
>JAAYEB010000013.1 GCA_012728995.1 Fibrobacter sp.
CGGTATCGACTCTTAATTTCCTGTTTTTCTGATTCGATTCCGATACCGACGCCGAATTCCGACCCCGAAAAGAAGAGTTACAATACTTTTACTGTTTCTCTATTTTCTATCCTCAATCGGGGGCGTAATCGATTCTTCCGACTTAATTGCTTGAGCAGGTTATATATTTATCAGTTACGGTAATCACTAAGTTTTGATGGCTCTGCCATTCAGTATATTCCGGTTTGTCCGATTTGAGTTCAAATTTTTAAAAGGTTAAAATGCGATGATGTATAACAAAAGAATTTTGATGTTACTGGTGCTCTTTTTTCTTCAGGGCTGTGCAGATAAAAAAGACAGTGCAGCTATTATTGTGAATGGTAAAAAAATAATGCACTCACAGATAGAACAGGCTGCAGAAATAATCCATGATAATATGGTAAAATCTTTTCCACAGAAGGCTCTTGAGGGTTTTGATACGGAGCTTTTAAAAGGTGCAGCGCGTCAGCTTATAGCAAATGAAGTACTTTATAATGAAGCAAAGAAAAGAAATATTGGTTTTAATCCGGATATGCTTGATTCAACTCTTCTGAAAATCAAACAGCAGTTTGGTGATAAAGAATCTTATAAAAAAGAGCTGACTTCAATGGGTGAAACTGAAGAAAGCATGAGGAAACATCTTGAAAAAGGAGCTATGATTGATTCTCTTATGAAAGTTCTTTCAGATGAAGCTGATTCAGTAAGTGATCAGGAGTGTCTGGAATTTTATCGTAAAGATAGTTTAAAATTTATGAGCAGGCCTGAAGTCAGGGTAAGTCAGATATTTTTTCCGGTGGATACTGGTTTGGGAAAAAATCATATGGATTCTGTTCAGCAATTAGCATCAAAAGTTTTTGAAGAAGCAAAAAAGGGAGAAAAATTTATTGCTCTTGCAAAAAAATATTCCAGAGGTCCGGGTGCCGAAGCAGGGGGCGATATGGGTTGGTTCAAGCACGGGGATCTTAGTCCGGAACTGGATAAAGCCGTTTCAGCTATAAAAACCGGTGAAATCAGCACACTTTTGTCAACTGATGCTGGTTATCATATATTTATGAAAACGGATGAAAAACAGGGTGCAGTGATACCTTTTGATAATATAAAACCGCAAATTAGCTCAATGCTGCAAATGAAAAAGAAAAATGATTATGTAGTAAGTATAATAGACAGTCTGATTTTATTATCGGATATAAAATATCTTGATGAAAAGTACAAGAATTAGTAATCGGATAGAAGTACCTTGCTGACAATAAACAGCACAGGCTTAGTTTAAGATTTTACCTAAATCAGACGATTCCTTCACACGATCTGCTTCGCGGACATTGATAATCAGATCCAGAACGCTTAATATGAAGTTGTAGGATTACGACAACGGTTACGACAACGATTACGACAACGACAACGACAACGACAACGATTACGACAACGACAACGATTACGACAACGATTACGACAACGATAACGATAACGATAACGATAACGATAACGATAACGACAACGACAACGACAACGACAACGACAACGACAACGACAACGACAATAATTGTAGTTTTTTTTCTTCATTCACAATTCACCATTCATAATTCACCATTACCTTATTACCTTCACAGCACTTGAAAGTCATATAGAAGCATTAAGCAGCTAGTAGAAAAACTGTTTTGAGCAATTTTGCATTATTGTCGTTTTCTCTTTTATTAGATCTATTTAGCAATTAAGTTATTTGGGTTCAAATTCTGGTGGGAGATTGGAGAGAGAGAGAAAAAAAAAGCAGGAACGGTGGGCTGGTTGTATCAGAATGAGGTTTCTTAATTATCTGCAAATGGCTTTGAGATTCCTTATATTATTGAACTTTGATTAAACTTTGAGAAAAAGTTGTTAATTGTGATCTTTGAAAGAGCTGTAACAAGAGGTCGGGAGACGAAAAACGTTCTCCTAAGAGAATACGATATTTTTATGAATGTAAAAAAAACGCTCATTTTGGCCAAAATATCATTATATTATTCTCTGAATGACAGTTTATTTGAATTTCGCTAAAAATTGATTATGATTAACCTGTTTGAATATCAGAATTTTCGGGAATACCTTAAAGCATATTATCTGGAGCAGAAGGCAATCAGGAAATCATTCTCGTACCGGTCGCTTTCAGAAGCAGCAGATCTTAGTGCACCTTCATTTGTATACCATGTTATTGAAGGAAAGCGGAATCTGACAAAAAACAGTATTATGAAAATTTCCAGGGCTTTGGGGCATAACCGTCAGGAGTGTGATTATTTCGAAAACCTGGTTTTTTTTAATCAAGCTCAGACTGTTACAGAAAAAACATATTATTACAGCAGGATACTTGAAATCAGGAAGCCTTTTGATGTCAAGGTGGTTGATGAGGAGAAGTATGAGTTTTACAGTCGCTGGTATCACAGTGTAATAAGGGAAGTGATAACTTTTTTTGATTTCAGGGATGATTACAGTAAACTTGGGGCTTTTCTGATACCTCCAATAACTGCAAAACAGGCCAGGGATTCCATAAAACTTCTGGAGAGACTCAACTTTATTAAAAGAGATGAATCCGGGAATTACTTTCAGGTCAATGAGCATATAGAAGTTAAGCCGTCAACACCTAATGCGTTTATGATAGAAAAATTTCAGATGGAGATGCTTGAAACAGCAATACAGGCATATAATAAATTACCTGTTTCTGAAAGAATGTCGTCATCAACTACATTCTCCATTTCCAAAGAGACCTTTGAGCTGTTTAAAATAAAGACACGTGAGTTCAGGAGAGAACTTGCAGAAATTGCAGGAGTGGACACATCGGTCAACAGGGTGTATCAGTTTACAATGAATCTTTTTCCGGTAAGCCGGAGTAAAAATGAATAGAATGAAGAATTGTCTGGCAGTTATCTTTTTGGGTTTACTAATTCAGACCGGGTGTAACCGGGTAACTGAAGTTACGGGTACATCCGATACAGAGATAAGTGCAACTATTAATGGACAGGTTATTGATACTCAGGGTTTGCCGGTTGCTAGTGCTCTGGTAAGATTAAGGAATTCGGGGTATCTTGCAGTAAGTGGAAACAGAAACAATAACATTATTCGCGATAAAACAACAGGTCCGGATGGGTTCTACAGTATTGATTCAGTAAAACCGGGTGAATATTCTATTGAGATAAACAGTTCCGATTCACTGGCTGCCATGTTGTCTTGTGAGGTGCTTCCCGGAGAAAAAAATGTTTCCATGGATACTGTTACTTTGAAGCCCGGTGCAGTTATAAGCGGGCAGGTTTATCTAAGTACCGTAGTTTCTGTGAAATCAGCGGTTGCGGTGGTTGAAATTGCCGGGCTGGAGCGTAATATTACAGTTGACAGTACAGGCTTTTTCAGTGCAACACTTCCTTCGGGACACAACACTCTTGTTTTGAGTGGTCCTGATGATTATGTTCCGATGGAGCTTAAAATTAATCTGGAACCCAAAGATCAGAAATATTTGGGCAGTTTCTGGTTGTATTCAAATACAAGTTCACCCTGTTCCAATTACAGTTGTGATACAACGGTTGTAAGGCAGATACTGGACAGTTGTGGAAGAAGTGATGTTTCTGTGGAATCTGTGACAACTGTTCGTAATGGGAGAATTGTTGGATTAAATCTGAGGGGGTTGGGTAAAAACGTCTGTTCACCGCAGATTGCAAAACTCAAGGGGCTTGAGATGCTGGATCTTGGGGGCAATGATATTGAAACCGGACTGGAATTTCTGGGACAGTTATGGTTTTTAAACGATCTTAGACTTGATAGTAACAGTTTGAATACAGTTCCGGACAATATTTGTTCTCTCATGCATTTAAGGAAACTGGATCTGTCTGATAACAGGCTTTCAAGCTTGCCGATGCTTATGAATAATCTGACACTTTTTGAACTGGATCTATCAAATAATGAACTATGTGAGCTGCCGAATCATCTAAGCTACTGGGTTTCGATGGTTGATCCGGACTGGAGCAGCACGCAGAGGTGTGTGGAAAACCTTGAAACTGGTAATTGAGAGAAGATCGTGTATCAGGGTAAAAAAGATTAAGTAATATGAAAATTTAATTTAAACGGTAAAAATAATAATGCCGGGGTTCTTGCGATCACAGGAAGTAGAGAGAAAACCTGATGAGTCATGGAACATCTGGAATAAACAACAAAGGAAGGGGCATTATATGTTAAGGTGCTTAAAATTGTTGATCGTATTGATACCTTTCACGTGCCAGTTATTTGCAGTCTCTGCTGCTGAAATTTTACCAGGGTATGTCTTGTATGCTCCTGCAACAGGTAACAGTGCCTATCTTGTGGACGTAAATGGTGAAATCGTTTACAGGTGGACCGGTCTTAAACAGGGTAACAGTTTTTCTGTTCATCTGAAAAAAAATGGAAATATCGTACGCCCAAGTGATACCGATGTGCGCCATAATATTGGAGGAGTTTCGGCAGGGGGATTGATTGAGGAGATCGATCCTGATGGAAATACAGTATGGTCTTTGGATTACGCGTCAACCGAATATTGCCAGCATCATAATCTCATACTAATGCCAGACGAAAACATTCTGGCTGTTGCTTATGAGAAAAAAACAGCTCAGGAAGCTGAGGCTTGGGGTATTGAGGTTTCATCATCACCATGGGGAGGAGGCGGAGGAAGCCTTCTTGCAGAACGGATTGTCGAAATAGATCCAACTAAACCTCAGGGGCAGGAAATTGTATGGATGTGGAGTATGTGGGATCATATGGTCAGGGCCGAAGAAGCACCAAATAACCCTCAGCTTTTTGGCGCAGATCTTGGAAAAAGTGAAAGTGGTGGCTTTATGACGGTGTCTGACTGGGTTCACCTCAATGGCTTCGATTATAATGAAAAACTGGATCAGATAGTTTTTTCTTCAAGGCAGTTTAGCGAAATCTATATTATAGATCACAGTACCACCACACAGGAAGCAGCTACGAATTCAGGTGGTCGATCGGGCAAAGGTGGCAACATTTTATACAGGTGGGGAAGGCCAAGTAATTATGGCGCAAACGGTACCGATCATCTCAATGTGGTGCATTGTCCAAACTGGGTACCGGAGGGATATCCGGGGGAAGGAAATATACTCATGTTCAGTAACCAGGCTAGTCAGAGTACATCTGCGGTACTTGAGATAGTTCCGCCTTTAAAATCGGATTATACGTATGAGTATACACAGGGTCAGGGATTTGGACCTGAAAACCCGGTTTGGAAATACACGGAAAATGGTTTTAAATCAGATTTCATGAGTGGCTGTCAGAGGTTGTCAAATGGCAATACTCTGACATGTGAAGCAGCGGAGGGCAGGATACGGGAAGTCAGTTCCTCAGGCCAGACTCTGTGGGAATATACCCATAGTGGCAGCGGTGGCGGAGGTGGTGGTTTTTGGGGTGGAGGAGGTACCATGATTGCACGCGCAATCAAGTACCCGGAAAATCATCCTGGAATTCAGAAGCTGCTTGGGACAAAAACAAAATTTTCATCACGAGCTACTGAAAAAAATATCAATATTAAATATTCTGCTGGAAAAATTGAGATTACCGGGGCTGCAGGGAGCAGAATAAGTGTCTTTTCGATTCAAGGAAAGAATTTATTAAATGTAAATATTCCAGATAATCGATACAGCCTTGATTTGAATCATTTTTCTCACGGTACTTATATAGTTAAAGCAGATAGAAATGTAACAAAAACAATTAGTATACTGCGATAGAAAATGGGGGGAGTCCATTATGAAAAAGAAAAATTCAATAGTGAGACAAATCAGTATTTCATTCATTTTATTATGCGCAAGTATTGTTCTTGCAGATGGTGAATATGTGCGTGGGAAAGTGATTGATGAAAATGGTAACCCGGTGTCAGGAGCACTAGTCAAACTTATTAATCATGAATGTGCTGATCTTTATACAAACGAAGATGGAGAGTTCGCGCTGATAGAAGATGCTTCGGTTCGTGTGCCTGTGCAACTGGCTGGAAAAGAATTCAATATTACAGCTATAAACAGAGGGAAAGCATTGTCGTTGAAACTGAACGGAACCGGAAAAAATGTGAAAGTAGAGTTGTTTTCAGGCAATGGTTCAAAAATATTAACGAAAAATTATAATGATGACAGAGTCAGGAACGAGATTATTTCTTTAAAAAATGTCGCACGCGGATTGATACTCGCGAGAGTGACTGCAGGTAATGATGCAGGGACATTCAGAATAATACCTGATCTGGCAGTTTCAAGTGCTTCTTCAGTTGTCGCAGGGAAAAGAAGTTCAACAGGGTCGATTGCAAAACGGAAATCAGAGATTATTGATAGTGTTATGGTTGTATGTCGGTCATACAGAAACAGTCTGGTCGGCATTGATTCATATACTACCGATAACCTTGAAATTACCCTTACAAAATCTAATCCATGGATTCCTGATGGTAATCTGGAGTATAATGGGGCAATGGTAAAAATACAGGCATCAGGATATGATTTTGAAATGGGATCTCCCCAAGACATGTGGAATTTTGAAGATTATGATATGAAAGAAAGACCGATACATACTGTATCTTTTACTTATGACTTCTGGATGGACACAACTGAAATAACTCAAAAAGAGTACAGTGATGTGATGATGGTATATGATGGTTTTGAAGGGTTAAGCGGACTTCCATACGGGAGAGGCGATAATTATCCAATTTATGATGTGTCATACGGGGATGTTGCTCTTTTCTGTAATGCCAGAAGCAAACGGGATGGATACGATACTGTTTATACTTACACTTCGATAAGCAATAAACCGGGAAAAAGATGTGTCCTTTCAGGTTTGGCAATGAATGAAACTGCAGACGGTTACAGGCTGCCAACTGAAGCAGAATGGGAATACGCTTATAAAGGTGGTACTTTTACTGATTATTACTGGGGCAAAAACCATTCTGACTACAAAAATGATGAAAATCATGGTGAAGTCAACGAATATGCGGTGTGGGCAAACAACTCCTGGGATATGGGTTCTGAAAGCGAAATGTATGGTGTACACCCTGTTGCTGAACTTTTACCAAACGCTTATGGCTTGTATGATATGGCTGGTAATCTTTCGGAATACACCAATAATCCGGCTTATTTGTTTAGTTATGGATCAGTTACAGACCCAACAGTTTCAGAATATAATAACACGAATTTTTTCATTCTCAGGGGCGGGAACTGGTCAAATAACATAACACATTTGAGAAGCGCGAACAGAAGTTTTGAAGGTGGTGATTATTCACTTTTCTATATAGGTTTTAGAACTGTAAGAGTTGAGAGATAATCTTTTGGGGGAAAATTAGTATATGAAAATGTTTTATCTCTTTTTACTTTATTTTTCGATTGCTTCGGCTGTAATTGCTGAAGCAATTGGTGATTCTTCAAAGATGATTTTTGAAGAATCACAGGTTTATACATACAAGTTTTCCTTTTTTACACCAGACTGGAAAGATTCTCTGGAGTATTACAAAAGTCTTCCGGATGAAGAATACATGCCTGCAAGTATGCTTTTTTACAACGAGAAAGGGGATACTGTCAGGTTTGATACAATAGGGATAAGGTACAAGGGTAATTCTTCATATACATATTCCAGTCACTCAATAAAAAGGCCCATAAAAGTAAAGTTTGACAAATACATAGATGACCAGCTTTTTTATGGAGTTAAACGATTAAACTTTAGTGTCAATGTCAGGGATCCGAGTTTCATGAGGGAAAAGATCAGTTATGATATCATAAGAAATTATATTCCTGCACCACGGACTGCATATGCAAATATATATATCGAAGACACATTAATAGGCCTTTATACGCAGATTGAGCAGATCGATAAAACTTTCCTGGAAATGAATTTTGATGATAATGACGGGAACCTTTATAAGGCTTCCGGAGAGGGTGGAAAACTTATTTATCGAAACCCGAATCAGTCAAGTTACAATGATGAGTATGAGTTGAAGACAAATGAAAAAGAGAATAACTGGTCTGATTTTATTTACATGATTAATTTACTTAATAATACTCCTGATGAAGAGTTTGTTGATGTTGTCAGTAAATACCTGGATCTTGATAACTGTATCCGTCATCTGGCATTTACGGTTGTTCTTTCCCATTTCGACAGCTATACAGGAACAGGCAGGAATTTTTATTTCTATGATGATCCAACATCCGGTAAATTCATGATCCTGCCATGGGATCTGGATATGAGTTTTGGTGCTCATTCATATAACTGGGATGTTTATGAAATGAATATAGTAAATATTCCGAACCTTAAAGAACGTCCACTGAATAGAAGAATACTTGAGAATGACTCCCTGCGAAAGGTTTACTTTAACTATGTCAGGGACATGATGGATGGACCAGCATCTGTGGAATCGATATCTGCTGCTGCTGACAAAATAAAGGATCTTGTTGAGGAACATGTATTTGCGGATGAAAACAAAATGTTCACAGATGAGGATTTTATTAAGAACATTGAAGAGAATGTTAATATAAGTGACGGATTTCAATTAATTCGTTTACCTGGGATAAAATCATTTCCGGAAAAACGATATAAAAACATTCGTGATCAGATAGAGAAAAACCTGCCTGCGCGGCCTCGCCTGGCAGAAATCAATAAAAACGGTTGTATCGCAAATGCATTCAGCTCAAAAAACAATGGTTTGACAGTTAAATACAACGTTAAAAAAACTGATATGGTAAAAATTCGGCTGGTTTCAGCGCAGGGGAAAACAGTAAAGATTTTGGATCAGGGAATACGAAGGAGTGGTCAACATATCATGAAAATAAACGACTATTCTATTCCATCCGGTTTTTATGCAGTTGATTTTTCAATCGGGAATGTAAAAACTGCCCTGCCTTTATTGATTGCATATTAAAATTTCGGTTAACAGAAAGCATACAGGGGGGGAAATAGCAAAATGCTTGATTTTTTAACATTACAGACAACGACCTCGAATCCTTCACTTATAAGTATAATATACACGGTTTTGCTGTCTTTTCTGTTGTCGTCGCTGATAGCTTTGACATACGAAAAAACATACAGGGGGCTTTCCTATTCGCGTAATTATGTACAGGCTATTATTCTGGTTTCCATAGTTGCAGGTATGGTCATGCAGGCAATGGGAGATAATCCTCTGAGAGGACTTGGAATGCTGGGTGCTTTATCAATGATACGTTTCAGGACTGTTTTCAAGGATCCGCGTGACATAGTATTCATGTTTGCATCTGTTGCTGCGGGAATTGCCTGTGGTGTTTTTGGTTACGGTATGGCAATTATCGGGACATTGGGATTTTGTGGAGCTACTGTTGCATTATACTATTCCAATTTCGGGCAAAACAGGAATTACGATGGAATGCTTCGATTTAACATAGAATCAAATGCAAATATGCATAAAAATCTTGAGAATATAATGAAAAATTATTGCAAACAATTTGCTCTGATAAGTCTGAGGGAGATGGCGCAGGGGAGCAGACTTGATTATGCCTACCATGTAAAAATGAAAAACAGATTTCCAAAAGAAGGTTTTGTCGAGGAGATCAAAAAACTCAACACAATAAAGGATGTCAATCTTCTCTTACAGGAAACTACTGTTGAACTATAAACAGTTCTGACTTTTTCAGATAATTAATTGTAAATTCAATAACAGGAAAATTAAAATGAAAGCTTTTTATGGTGTGTGTTTTTGCGCTTTGGTTGCCTTGACAGTTATAACTGTCAGTTATCGCAAGGAGTTTACAAATTTTTTCGGTATAGCTGATACAAAAGAAAAAGTGATAAGCAGTGAATTTGGTGTGGAAATAAAAAATATTCACATAACACCAGGACAGTATGTAAATGCCGGAGATACGCTTGTCGAGCTAAGAAGCCCTGAAATAGATCTGAAAATCAGTGAATATAAACATCTGATTGATGAACTGAAAATTCGCAGTAAAGTTGAGACTAATCTTTCAAAGTCCGAGATGAGGACGCTAAAAACTGAACATGAGTCAAGAATTATCGAGATACGTTCGGAATTGCAGCAGCTTCAGTCACAATATGAAATTAACCGCCAGCTCATGAGCCAGCTTCGGAGCATTAACAAGGATGCAATTGGTAATGTGTCTGATGGATCGAATCCAACATCAATACGCATCAAAAGCCTGCAAAAGGAGCTAACGCGTCTTGAAGAGCTCAACAGTATTATGGATGACAATCTTTCAAGCAGGATTTCTTATGGAGCTGATCCCATTAAAGAACAACTAAAGCAGTATGAAGACATTCTCAGGCTTTATAGTGAGCAAAAGGAAAAACTCGTCATAACTGCCCAAAACGATGGAGTCATTGGCGCAGTATTCTATCGTCAGGGCGAAATGGTTTCTGCATTTGATTCAATAGCAACCCTGCATTCAAAATCACCATCTTTTGTACAGGGATATATTCATGAACATTTGCACAGCTCGATAGGACTGGGTCAGAAAGTTATTGTTAAATCAATGTCTAATAAGAAAGACATGGTTCAGGGTGAAGTGGTAGGAATAGGAACCAGGATTGTCGAATATCCTGTAAGGCTGAGAAAAGTCCCGGAAGTACAGATGTGGGGACGTGAAGTAAATATCAGGATTCCACCAAACAGTGGTTTTCTTTTAGGGGAAAAGGTTGTTATATCTTTTGAAAAACCAGGTGAGGATGAAGGTTTTTCTTTTAGAAAAATGTTCAGCGGCTTTTTAATAAATGCAGAATCGGTAAAAGATGAATCAGAAACAGAAATACCGTTGTCTCAACTGATCAATATTGTGTTCAATGAAGAGGTTACATCCGAGAAAATAGAAGCTTCAGGGGTATTATATCTTGATGACATACAGAAGTATTGTGTAATCAGTGATGAGCACACAGACCTTTTTCTTATGAACAGGGATGGGGTAATAGAGAAAAAAGTGAGTATTGACGGCCTTGAGAAAATGGATGATATGGAAGCGATAACAATGGATGACAGTGGATACATATACATTGCAAGTTCGCAAAATCCAAAGAAAAAAGGAAAATTACCCGATTCCCGACGACTTCTTGTTCGTTTAAAAAGAACAGGTGAAGAGTTTACTCTTGATGGAGAAATATTGCTGATCAATATTCTGCAGGATGCGATAAAGAGTGATTCGGGGGTTTCGTGGGCCAGTCTTGTAAAAATTGATAAGGAAAAGCGTTTACCTGATATAGAAGGAATTGCGTGTAAAGAAAGTTGTCTTTATGTCGCTTTTAAAGAACCGTTAATTGATAATAAATCAGCAATTTTAAAAATAAACGACATAGAGAATGTTTTTAAAACCAAAAATGTCAAACTTGATGATGTGCAGTTATGGCGACTACTGTCTCTGAAAAATGGGGGAACGAATGTAATATACAAAATCTCGGATATCTGTTTTATAAACGAAAATTTGTATGTTCTTTCAAGGGGAAAAGATGAAAACAAGAGAAAAGATACAGGCAGTTTGTGGGTTTTGTTCCAGAATACAAAAATACCGGGAATGATATATGAAATTCCTGATTCCAGACCGGAAGGTTTAACCTACGATAAAGAAAAAAACAGCATTTTAATAACATTTGACAATGGTGAAAACAAATCGTCTCAATTTACAATTATAGAGGATGTATTGTGAAAAAGGCCTTTCTTATTAGAAGTATAATTATAATAACTGTAACATTTTCAATTGCAGTTACGGGTAAAACATATAAACTTGAAAATCTGCTTTTGACTTCAGCAAAAGATCCTGTTATAGTTTCTTATGAAAGTGAAACAGGTATCGATAGAGGTTTTAACGGTATACCTGGTATTGATGGCATTGAACTCAGAATAAGAAATACCGGGTTTGACGAAGAAGATTTCCTGTACTCAATAAGAATCAAGCCAAGAGGATTGGGTGAAACCAGAGCTGCTTCAAGGTTTAACACATCAATATCATCAAATAACAAATATAAGCAAAAGTTATTGTTGAATGTGGCGATATATGAAAGATACCTGTTGTATGTTTATCTGGTTGAATATAAAACCCTGCATGAGTATTACAAGGATCTGATAACGCTATATGATGATCGTATAAATGTAATGGAAAGTCAGGCTCACAGTGAAGAATTCAAGCTGGAACAACTTATAAAAGAGGAAAAAGACAGAACAAAAGAGTGGGTGATGTGCAAGGAAATCGAAAAAAACATTCAGGTTTTTGAACAAAATGCAAAAAGATATCTGAATGATACATCATTTGCAAATTTTGATACAAGTGGGTTGGTTAGTATAGAAACAGTAATGAATCGTCTGAATGAAACCAATTTCGTTCTTGATACAAATAATGCCTATCTTGATTATTATAGAAACAAACTGGAACTTGAAAAAGCCAGATTTGAACTTGAAAAAGCCGAGAGCCGCAGATATCTGGATATGATTAATTTCAGGTATGATAATAAAGATATGGCAGACGAAATCCGGGATAAAAACAATTTCAAAAATTATGATTATAAAAAAGCTTTTGGTATAGAATTGAGTTTTCAGATTCCTAATCTGACAAATTCTGCCGCTGATTATAATCGCCGGAAAGCATCATATTTATCTGAAATTGAAAAATATAACAAAACAAAGGAAGAACTTGATGCAAAGGTGAGAAAAGATCTTGCTGATTTGAACCAGTTGATTGCCCAATACAAATATCTTAAAGCAAGAGAAACAGAAGTTGATGCAGAAGCTTCACTGAAAAAATATCTCCAGATCGAGGGAATCGATCCGCTCGTATTATTGGATGTTAAAGAAAATGTCCTTAAAAACAAGATTGAAATGGCTCAGATAAAGTATGGTATACTGAGAAACTATATTTATGTACTTGATAATGCAGGAAAGTTATCCGATATGCCGATCAGAAACTATCTTTCAGAGGTAAATGGGGTTATTGAATGGCAGTAGCACAACTGCAGAAAACGGAAAATCCAAAAAAAGAGCTTGATTTTGCCAATGTTTCAACTCCACCGTTACTTGATCGGTTTGAGGCAAAGTACGTTATACCATACAGTATGGTAGAGCCGATAGTGGAATTCGTAAAACCATACTGCTCGCATGATAAATATTCTGCCATTTCTCCTGACAGTTATTATAAAGTCAATAGTTTGTATTTTGATACTCCGGATTTTCTGTTTTTGCGTCAAAGGCTTAGAAGAGCTGAAAAAAGATTTAACATGCGGATACGGGGATATGGAGACAACCCGCAATTTCCATATTTTTTTGAAATAAAAAATCGTATAGGTGATGTCGTCAGAAAAATGCGGGCAATAGTCAATAATGAGGATTTCGAAAAATATTTCAGTATGGATCCTTATAAATTACCTGAAGCGGAAGATGCGAAGAACAGGGACAAGTGTATTAATTTTTATCAGACTGTTAATACATATAATGCACGGCCAGTGGTCCTGGTGCAATATCGAAGAAGGGCTTTCTTTTCGAATTATGAAGAATATGCCAGGGTTACTTTTGATATAGATTTAAGATATATGGAGCCTCCGGAGAACTCCTTTCATCCGGTTCCAATAGAAGAAAAAATGTCATTTTGTGATAATCAGGCCGACTTTGAGTGTGGTACCTATGTTATATTGGAACTTAAATGTTATACTTCATTTGTTCCATTATGGATGATTGATCTGGTACGTAAATTTAGTTTGAAAAGAAGAGGTTTTTCGAAATATTCCACCTGTTTAAAACCATTGTTTTTAAAATATAGTGATGATGGTCTTTACAGAAATCCGGTGAAAATATAGTCAATCAGATAAAGGAGATACTATGAAAAAAATGGTAATTGGAAATGTGGCTGGTTTTTTTCTGTTATCAGGATTATTATCAGGCTGCGCTGTACTTGATCCACCTGAGGATAAGCCGACCAGTGAAGATTTAAATGATTTGGTTGTTACAGAGGTGCACTACCATCCATTTGCAGTGGATTCAAACCTGGTTGACGAGTACGAATTTATAGAAATACATAACAAGGGAGAAAAAGATATCTCTCTTGATAATATTGAAATAGCCGATGGTATAACATTCAAATTCATAAGCGGTACAAAAATCAAATCCGGAGAATACCTGGTGGTAGCTTCGAATGCGAACGAATTTGAAAAAAGGTACAAATTCAAACCTTATGGAGAGTATTCAGGAAAATTGAAAAATTCGGGTGAGAGAGTCGCATTCAATGATTTAAATTCACAGAAAGATTTCATTATTATAGATTACAAAGATTTTGCACCATGGCCGGTTGAGGCGGATGGCGACGGATATTCTATGGTACCGGTTTCGGATGCAACGTATGATGATTATTCCAATGGTGCATTATGGCGAAAATCATTTACAATAGACGGATCTCCGGGAAAACATGATCCGGGGCCGGTTTATATTAACGAAATTATTGCTCACACAGATCCACCAAAAGAGGATGCAATAGAGTTGTACAATCCTAATGATTTTTCTGTTGATATAAGTGGATGGTTTTTGAGCGACTCAAAAGTTGATCCAATGAAAAACAAAATACCCAAAAACACTGTAATGGAGGCCAAGGGCTTTAAGGTATTTTATTCAAAACATTTCGATGACAGTACGTTGCAGAATCCTTTCGGTTTAAGCGAGAATGGTGAAGAGGTTTATCTGTTTTCCGATTCGCTTGGACGGGATTATTCGGATGGTTTCTCTTTTGATGCGACCGATAACGGCGTTGCATACGGCCGTTATATCAACAGTGCCAGTGAAGTAAAATATTGTACACTGAAAGACCCCACTCTTGGTGAAGAAAATTCAGAACCAATGATGAGTGAAATAGTTATCACAGAAATAATGTATCATCAATTGGATGGGAAATACGAATATATAGAGATTAAAAATATCGGTTCACAAACCGTTCCGTTATTTGACCAGAATAATCCGCACAACACCTGGAAAATCAGAGGGTTTGGTGCTCAGTTTCCACAGGATGTCAGTATTGAAAGCGGAGAGGTCGTATTGATCACAAATGATACTGTGCCGGAAGAAAAATTCAGGGCTGCCTATGATAATGTACCTGAAGGAGTAAAAATATTCAGTGTGGCAGGTGTAAAATTGAGTAACAGCGGTGAAAAATTATCCCTAATGGCTCCTGTCAAGCCCGACAGCGGGAGTGACAAGGTATATTATAAAGAAATTGAGTCTGTTGAATATGAAGATGATGGTTTATGGTCCAATTTAGCTGATGGTAACGGTTCTTCATTGGTCCGCAAAAACCTTGATCAATTTGCCGATAATCCCAAAAACTGGAAAGCTGGTGATCCGACGCCTGGGATTGATAAAAGATAATTCGTAAATCAGAATAGATAATAATTAAGAAACCTCCTCTGACCTCTTTAGAGAGTTGAAGGAGGTTTTGTTTTGATTTTCCTGCGAACATTCCCGTGATAGTAATTAAAAATTCGAAATATTAATATCGAAATACGAAATAAAAACAATCAGAACCAACAGGAAAGAAATTACAAACAATCGGAAACAATAAGATAGAAACTATAAACATTCAATTTTTATTGAATTGAACAATCAAGAATAAAATGTCACTTTATTCGGCTTTGTGAAATTGGATTTTGAATTATTGGAATTTGTTTGTAAATTGATTTCTTATTGAAATTTGGAGTTTATTCTTTGACCTCTTCTCCCAGTCCTCCTTCATTGAGCATTTATTCATTCTTTTTACATATAATTATTCAGACATTCTGTATCTGGAGTCTCCCTCTCACAGCGGAAGAGGGAGATTTAGAGGGAGAGGTCGCTGGTTCGCCAGAAGATACTGGTACAATTAAGACTATAATATTCAAATTCCGCTTTTGCATCGGGGATGCTTGGGGGGGGGGCGGGCGCAACGCAGCTTGTGTGCTCGGCGACCCGGAATGGCCGGATAGATTCAATGATCTGAAGAAACTGAGTCGGAATTGATTATTTTTGACAGGCAGTTACTGAGTTCGTTAAGATTGTATGGTTTGCAAATAACACCCTTGAATCCATAACTTTTATAATTAGCCATTACCGGATCGTGTGAATAACCACTTGAGACTACCGCATTAATATCAGGATCAATTTTAATTAACTCTGATAAAACTTCCTTGCCGCCTGCTCCGGCAGGAATAGTAAGATCCAGAATCACAATATCGAACTTCGAGTTTTCTTCAAGAGCTTTTTTGTAACTGCAGATGGCCTGGTCTCCATTACTTGCCAGAACAACAGAATACCCAAGATGTTCAAGAAGTTTTTGAGTGACATTAAGGATTATTTTTTCATCATCCATCAGAAGTATTCGACCTTTTACTTTTGTGAGCATATTTTCGGCAGATACTTTTTTAGTCGCGACTTTTTGGGATGCAGGTATAAGAACATGGAATGATGTGCCATTACCTTCAGAGGTATTAAAATAGATATGTCCGTTGTGTTTTTTTATAATTGAATATGATGTTGCCAACCCAAGTCCTGAACCATTTTGTTTTGTGGTGAAGAATGGGTCGAAAACACGTTGTCGTACGTTTCCAGGGATTCCCTTTCCTGAATCGGTTATAATTAATTCAACATATTTTTTGGAATGTGAATTTGTCATACGGAGGTCATTTTTATTTCTAAGGTTAATTTTTATTATACCAACATCTGACATCGCTTCAACTGCATTAATAAGCAAATTTTGAATGACCCTGCTTATCTGTGTACTGTCGATTTCTACAGTGTATAGATTATCGTCGGAATTGATTTCATATTTAGTTTTTTTTCCGGACATTATGAATGCGGCTGTTTCTTTTACAATAGATTCCAGAGAGGTAATTTCTTTTATTGGAGCTCCTCCTTTGGAATATGTAAGTAATTGTCCTGTAAGGTCTTTTCCTCTACGTACCGCATTTTCAAGATCATTAATGATATCTTTTTCGCTATGATTCGGATAATCTATTTTTAAAACGGATAAACCGGACCAAATGGCAGTCAGAAGGTTGTTGAAATCATGGGCAATACCTCCGGCAAGTATTCCAAGCGCTTCAATTTTCTCTTTTTTTTGTAACTCTTTTTCGATTCGGATTCTTTCTGTAAGATTTATTACAATGCCGCATATACCTGCAACTTTATTTTCACGTATAATGGCAGTAGAGTGAACAAGGATGGGAAAATGCCTGCCGCTTGAGTGAAGTCCGGTATATTCATAATGTAGCCTGGTATTTTCCGTAAAAATTCTGTGAAGATTTTTTTTAACGATTTCGCGTTCCTCTTCAATCACCATATTGATTGGAGAATACTTTTTATTCAAATCAACAGATTCGTATCCAAAAAGTTCATAAGCCTTCTTATTTGCATAAGTAAAGTTACCGTCAGGGCCGGTTTCAAAAACAGCTTCAGGAAGCATATCTGTGAGTTCCCGGTATCTTTGTTCACTCTCTCTAAGAGCATTTTCGGTTTTTATGTTTTCAGTAATATCACGAATTATTGATAAAATGCATCTTTCACCGTTTAATAATGTTTCGGTACTTGAAATGGAGAAAATAAAATTATCATCAATCCGGTTAGAACAGAATAAACCATCCAGTTTTTTCGCTGAGATCGGGATATTTAATTCAGGTCTGTTATTACAGGCATTATAAAAAATGTCATTTATAAAAGTTTGTTCAGATTTCAGATTAAATGTTCTGGCAGCGAGGGAATTAAATGAAATAATCTTGCCTGATCGAGCTTCTGTGATAATTATCGCCTCTGGAACAGTGTCAAAAATAGTTTTATGCCATTTTTCGGATATAGTAGTGCATTTCAACTGTTTTTTTATCCGAATTACGATAAGCTGGTTTAAAATGAAGAAAATAACAAGCAGTATTATTATAATTAGAATAGTTTCGGCAGGTAGCAATTGTTCTGTCCATGGAAAATGTTAAAAGAGATTTATCATTTATGTTTCTCTGTCAGAAAAACTTCTTTAAAAGACAGTTTATCCATTAAAAATAGTAGATGTGTAATTTTTATAAAACCTGGTTGTTAATAATCGTGAATTTTGTATTAAGGGGAGGATTAAACAGTATAAAAAAGGTATATTGTCTAAAAAATTTGGATTATCAGGTAAAAGCTGTGATCAAGATAATTTAATTGGTGTATTTTTCGAATCTGTACCTGTTAAAGGGTACTCCTGAATTGCCTTAAAACACTCCTGATCGAAATTTATCATTTTGCCTTACTACAAATAATTTGATTGTTAATTTTATAACCAGACACTAAAAGTACTATGAAACATATTCCAGGGTGTTTAATTCAGATCCATTATCACAACCGCCATGGTGGTGTAAGGAGGGTAATAGAGGGATACGCACGTGCATTTCGGGAGATAGTAAAAGATGATACAGTTACTTATCTCATTTGCCATGATTGTTACCTGGAATCATCTGATGGGATAAAAATCATTGATATTCCCGAATGTGATTATTTTGATTTAACAGATATCAGGTCGTATTACAATTTAAAAAATATTCTTATAAGAAAAATAAGTGAAATATTGAAATCAGAAGCTATTCAATTTCCGGCTCTTGTGATTGGGCACAATTTGAATTTATGCAAAAACTTGTCGTTATCTTCTGCATTTACAGAGTTATCTCTCGAGTACAGACATTTTAGTTTTTTTTCAGTAATGCACGATTTCGCTGAAGAGGGAAGAATAGAATTATTGGATAAGATTAACGAACTGGAAAACGCAGGCATTTCGGTAAGAGATGAGCTTTATCATAAAAATGGACTTGTAAATCTTGTAGTACCGGGAAATAACGCTTTCAGCATTCTTCAAAGATGCGGGTTTGAAACGATGCAGCTTGCGAATCCGGTGTTTTGCCCAAAGAGCAAAAAAACGGTTGAAAAGGATGCAGCCAAAAGATACTTGCAAATCTATGCTGAAAAAATGGGTATGTCTTTTAATTTTGACAAACCTGTATTTACTTATCCGGTCCGGATAATTCCAAGAAAGAATATATTTGAAGCAATTGCACTTGTAACAGTTTTAAACTCGGGAAATCTTTTAACCGGTACATATGGCGGTTCAGCTCGCAGCCGGTCTGTTTTCAATCATGCATATTTGCTTGTTAAGGAATTCAAATTACCGGTAATTTTTGATATTTTCAAAGTAATTAAAGAAAAATGGAAAGATTCAGCTCCGGTTGAATTATTATATGAAATTTCTGATTCTGTCTTGTCTACATCTGTAATGGAAGGGTTTGGATATGCACTGTACGAACCATGGTTTTATGATTGTATGATTACAGGGAGGATACCACGGGGTGGCGGAGGTTATCCTTCGTTTATGGATACATCTTCATTTTATAGCAGATTTCCGATTCCTGAGGATTGGATTTCGATAAAATTACTGAGAGAAAAGTACAGTATCAAGTATTCTAAATATTATACGAAACAACATTTTTCCGGTTTTCTTGATTCATTTATTATTGATGGTACAGTGGATTTTGGCTTTCTTGATGAAGAAATGCAATTTAAGATAATAAAAAATGTATTGAAAGATGAAAAGATGAAATCAACCTGGCAGCAATTACTTGATCAAAAACTTGCGGGATGGCCGGGGTTTAAAGAGTTAAATTCTCAGGATTTTGCCATTTATTGCAAAAACAGGGAAAAAATAGAGAGCGAATTTTCGCTTTCGAATTTTCAGAAACTATTTTATTCCTGTTTTACACAACCATCCCAAAGGAATACTTCAGATTGGGATTATTCATGTATTTTAGAAGAGTTCCAAAAGAGGGGGTTATTGTTATTGGTTTAACCTTAAACTTGGCTTGTTGGAAGCAAAAAAGAGAAAGTGACTTCCAGGTAAATGATGGAACGAAGTAATAAATGAAATTTAAAAAATAAATTGAAAGAATTCGGGTTTAGTAATAAACATTTTCGGAGTCATTAAATATATTATAATTGACTTTGGTTGTAGATCATGGGATAGTATAAAACCATGGTTTGAAAGGGAGGTATGTGTGGCCAATACTACAAAACATGATTTAATTACTGATGTTTCAAATTTTACCGGTTTAACTCAGGCAGACACAAAGATTGTTGTTGAGGAACTGCTTGCTACTGTTGCTTCATTTCTCGAAGAAGGTAAAAATATTGAAATAAGGGGATTTGGTACTTTTTACACAAAAGTTCGCAAACCACGTCCTGCACGAAACCCAAAAACAGGTGAAGTCGTACCATTATATAAAAGAGTCGTTCCGCTTTTTAAATATTCAAATGAGATGAAGAAAAAAATATCTGAGTCATTGACCAGCAAAACTACAACAGCTGCCGGTTTTTAAAAAGTTTCGCTTTTCCAGACAGATTTCAAAGCAGACCTGCTCGGTTCTTTTTTTTACAAGCTGGAGAGAATCGTGTTTAAACTGGCAGATTCCACTTCTAAAACAGTTAAAACCATCAAAATGTAACATGATCGGTTTATAGTTCGGGTTTTATTGCATTCACTCTAAAAATATTAGGCGGGGGCATCTGTTTTTCCGGACACTATGAATAACTTTAGGTGAAAATTGTTTTATAACACTGGTTAAATTTATCTCAATGAGCTGAAAAAAGCCGGCATAATTTCACCTTGCTCAGGAACCCTGAAACCCTATGCTGCAGGGTAAATGCGCAGATTTCTCCTGGTCAGTTGCCGGGAGATGTATTTAATTAGTGGAATAGTAATTGTTCTGATTAGTGCCTGAATACATCTGCATGGAATTGTTTTGTCTGCAAAATGGCCAGACATCCTGGCAGTAACCATCCATTTGTTTCATGTTTCAGTTTGATCCGTAGTTTAGCAGCAGAATAAAATATCTTTCATTAACTGTCATTTGAAAGAACGCATCTTTTTGATTTCAGTTTTTTTTACAGCCTGCTTGGGTCTGTGAATATTCTGCGAACCTCAGTTTTTTCATTAAAATTCAGCAAATCTTTGTTTCCCGGTTCGATAGATATGTTATTACAAATTTCAACTTGTATTGACACCTTTCATAAATAGCTTTATAATAAACCTTATTGAACTGAAAAAATTTCAAGAAGGGGTGATCTCCATGCGGATATTGGGGATAACAGGATTGCTGTTTATTGTTATTACGGGCAAATTAAGTGGTGCTGAAGATATTTCAGTAGAGGATTTGAATGCGCAAGTGCGTTTTCCTTCGTTTGATGCCAAAATATCTTTAGGTTTTAACTATGATATGTTAAGAGCACCAACAGATGTTTCATTTGAATATCCGAAGGGTTTTTTAGGGTTTAACATCCCGATTGAAAAATCCTTTAATCTTCGTGATTTTGCTACTTATCTGAATCCTGC
>JAAYEB010000156.1 GCA_012728995.1 Fibrobacter sp.
ACGGGATTTCGTCTTTACCGTCTTCAGAAAAGCACTTATGATAAACTGTTTCACCATCTCGAAAAACTTCCATTTCCAATATGTTCCCATTTGGCCACCATTGGTATGATGTATCAATGGGAGTACCTTTTTTCCAACTTTTTTTTAAACCTAAAATTCCATTTTTCCGAAAAATTTTCCAAATACCATCTTCTTTACCATTTTTATAATTCCTGATATGTTTTGAACCCTCTATTTTTGAAATCATCCATATTGAATCCATTAATCCATTTTTATAATATCCACTTTCGTAACCTCCTCCACTATCTCCAAAAAAATTTATAAATTTTCCATTAAAATTACCTTCAGAATCTTTTTGATAAACAGAATCTAAAAATATAGACATTTGGCTTTTCCATTGAAGGTTCATTATTGAAACTTTTTCTGCAGAATCCAAAGGTAACATTTCAATTTTTTCATATACATCATTTTTACTATGATAAATTAAAACGTATTGGCTTGTATCTTCTATACCAAATTTATTAAAAAGATATTCTGCATAATCGAATTTTGCATAGATAATTTGTATAAATAAAAACACAAATAGGTTTATGTATATTTTCATTTTAGTATTACTTCTCCCTTTTATGATTTGAATCACATTTTTTATATAATGAACAATTGCTGCAAAATGATCTATAAATATGATCCTCCAAAATATTAGTACCACTTTTCCAGAAATCTAAATGTAAATGATTATGATGACCATGTAATTGATTTACAAAAATATCAATATTAGGAATAAATGCTGTCATTTTATTACATTCCCTCGTAACATGCGGACATAATGTAACCACATATTTAAATCCTTTATCAATTGCTTTCTTAGCGAACTCAACTGTTTTTTCTTTATCATAAAGATGATTAGGCGAGTCATGTTTTACCATCGCTCCTACTTTGCTTGAACGAATATCAACGCTGTGACCGTCTCTGTGAGAAGCATGTCCAATATCTGCACAATTCCATGCGGAAATATCTCCAATCTCCAGAATATCTCCATTTTCTTTCCACTCTTTTGATAGCTCAACAAGAGCTTCAATCATTTCCTTTGTTCCCCATGCATCATTATGGTAAACATCACCAAGCTCTCCACCTGTTGAACTCATTACATCTCCGTATCTTTTATAACGGTGATCCGGTAACGGCGGCAGCTGGAAAAGTCTTTGCGGCTTTGAAGGCTTTTTATTCGCATATACACAAAATAATCCATCTGGAATTGATGAAGCTTCTACCGGAATACCAGGCCTTTTAAAATCCGGTGTTTTAATCAGTTTCTTTATAAATTCAGCACTCTTGGAATCCAGTTCACCTGTAACCTTCAAACCATATTCATCTTTATGCTCATATTGAAATGTTTTAAGTCCGCTGTAAGTTCCTTTTCCAAAACATCCATCATAAACCATATCTTTACCGATACCGGGAACTTTAAGTCCATCTGTTATCCAGTAACCAAGCTTAAAAAGATCTTTTTGTAATTCCGTTACATATTCAGCATCTTTATCTCTTATGTTTCCTTCCCATCTCTTTTCTTTATCATTATCTCCTGTTTTAAGCTTATAACCACCATAGGAAGTTTCGTTTTGTTCATTGTTCAATTCGGTATGTTTTACCACCAGCACCAGATTCTTCCCACTATTCACAAAAGAATCTATAAAATCATCTATACCCTCTTCCAGATTAATTCCCGGCACAATATCAGCCTCTTTTGATCCATGAATATAGAACACTTCATCTCTTTTATGCGTATCGGTTGTCGAAAAAGGAATAAGTCCTATTCTCTCAGTAGCAGAATCATTTGAATCCTTTTTATTAACAAGGTTTTCCCACCAACTGTCATTTTCTGCCACCTCGCGCTTTGTCTGAAGAACTACCCAGCGTCCCTCGGGTATCGAACCATCCTCTTTTTTGGGAACACTGTTATCACTTTTTCCGGTAACTCCTTTCCACTTTCCTTTTTCGTTGTGCTTTTCATCCAGCCAGATAAGCTCCGATCCATTAAATACAAGACATTCACCCACTGTCGTTTCGACACACAACTCATCTGAAGGAGACCGTAAAAACGGATGTACAGTTACTGTTTCTCCTGCGTATTTTCCGATCGGTGTAAACTCCAATGTTTCTCCTGCATTCTCAAAACGATCGGTTTCTTCACCATTTATTCTCACTACCCACGAAACCTTGTTTTTTTCGTTATCAGATGCTTTACGATTAAATTTTACTGTATAGG
>JAAYEB010000157.1 GCA_012728995.1 Fibrobacter sp.
TAACTATTCCAGGAATGGTTTATCCGGAAATATACTGGTATGCTGTTTCCGATTTGGGACTTTTGTTCTGGAGTAATCCTTTCAATATCTGGAAATGGATTACTCATGAATATCCACTCGGAAAATCTTATATCTCAATAAGGCCTTTAAAAGAAGAGGCCGGTACAGCAATGAAATTCGCTGCGGTTCTTGACGTTATGTCTATTTACAGGTATTCAATGGCAGGAATCTCTTTCCGTGGATTCAGCGGAAAAGAATATGCAGATCTATCCGCAATGAGGGAGTTTTCTTTAACTGCAAAAGGTAATGGAACAGTATGGGTCAGGTTCAAGACTAAAGAACTTAAATATGCTACCAATTCCATATCCCATTATACATACCCGATTGAATTGAATGAAACATTAACTGAATACACAGTTCCAGTTGATTCGCTTCAGATTCTTCCAGGTAAATTATCAAAAGAGATATACCCGTGGAGCAGGGTTGCAGCCAAAGTATCGCAGATTGAATTTGATTTCTATTCTTCAGAGAACTCTTCGGGAGATACTTTAAAATTAATACTTGATGACTTTTATCTGGATGGAGTAAATCTGGATAAGTTTTATAAGTAGTACTGCGTTTTTTACGAATCACCGTAATTCATATTTTCTCCAATCTGCAAAAATAGTGGTAGACTGTTTTTTTACTCTTATCTGCTGCCATAGTTCGCTCCGTTAGCGAACAACAACCACTTTTTTTTCTCTCTCTTAGAAAAAACAACCCAAAATATCCCATTCTTGATTTGGATCAAGGTTCTTTTATCGTAAAAAACGGATATTAGTAAGGATTGAAAAAAAGGTAATCAATGAGTGTTACCTTGTTGAAGCAAACGATTTATTATCAAAGGAGCTTTTATGAGTATGTTTTGTTATCAGTGTGAGCAGGCTGCCAGAGGAACCGGATGTAATGTGTCTGGAGTTTGTGGGAAAAAGCCGGATACTGCATCATTGCAGGATCTGATTATTCATCAGGTAAAAGGCGTAGGTTATCTTGCCCATGAGTTACGAAAGAAAGGGCTAAAAGATGCAGATGCAGATCGGTTTGTAGTTGAAGCGCTTTTTAGCACTGTTACAAATGTTAATTTTGACAACATACGTCTTGAGCAGATAGTTCACTGTGGGAACGAAGTAATCTCAAGATTAAAACAACTGTTATTAAAAGAAACGGGAAAGAAACTGCCACAATTATTAGCTTTTGAACCTGCAAACAGTATCGATATGTTGATAACACAGGGGGAATTGTATAGTATTGTGTCGTTTAACAGTGATCAGGATATACGGAGTCTTGAACATCTTCTGTTATATGGTTTAAAAGGCATGGCAGCATACGCAGATCATGCTTTGATTTTAGGTAGAACCGATGATGAAATATTTGCTTTTATCCATGAAGCGTTGGCTTATTTATCATCAGATCAGCCATCGGTTGAGGAACTGGTCAAACTGAATCTCAAATGTGGTGAAGTAAATGTGCGTACAATGGAAATACTGGATGAAGCTCATACTTCTCATTTCGGTAACCCGCAGCCGGTAAAGGTGTCTACCGCCTGGAAAAAAGGGCCTGCAATTATTGTAAGTGGTCATGATTTGCTCGATCTCGAAGAGCTTCTGAAACAGGCTGAAGGTACTGGTGTAAATGTATATACTCATGGCGAAATGTTGCCGGCACATGGTTACCCACAATTAAATAAGTATGAGCATCTGGCGGGTCATTTTGGAACTGCATGGCAAAACCAACAGAAAGAATTTACAAATGTACCTGCTGCTTTTCTGTTTACAACAAATTGTATTCAAAAACCATTGGATAACTATAAAGATCAGGTTTTTACGACAGGTCTTGTCGGGTGGCCCGGCGTAAAACACGTGGAAAGGACGGATTTTTCGGAAGTTATTGAAAAGGCGAAAGAACTTGGTGGACTGGAGCAAAAAGAAGGAGGGCAGTTGATGACCGGGTTTGCCCATAATGCTGTGCTGAGCGTTGCAGACAAGGTTGTTGATGCTGTAAAAAGTGGTGCTATAAAACACTTTTTTCTTGTTGGAGGTTGTGATGGTGCTAAACCTGGACGCAACTATTACACGGAATTTGTAGAAAAAACTCCAAAAGACAGCGTTATACTGACCCTTGCATGTGGTAAATTCCGTTTTAACCATCTTGATTTAGGTGATATCGGTGGTATTCCCCGACTTCTGGATATTGGTCAGTGTAATGATGCATATTCGGCAGTAAAAATAGCTCAGGCTTTGGCTGGAGCTTTTAATTGCGGAATCAATGATCTCCCTTTATCGTTTGTTTTATCGTGGTATGAGCAGAAGGCTGTTGTCATTCTTTTGTCACTTCTTTATCTTGGAGTAAAAAATATTCGTTTGGGGCCAACTTTGCCGCCTTTTATTACCCCAAACATACTTTCATTCCTGGTTGGAAAATTTAATATCATGCCAATAACAACTGCCGAAAAGGACCTTGAACAAATATTGAATAATTAAACTCAGAAAAAATTAACTGAAAAATGTTCCATGTTTCCTGCATGGAACTTTTTCATTTTTATGTAATGCAGCAACCCTGTAAAGCTATCAAAATTGACAAAAATAAAAAAACAGACGAATTCCTTTACGCGAGTCTTTTTTTGCGGACATTGCACTTTAAGAATTGAGAATCATGAATCAAATCAGACGCTCTACTATTCGTCATGTAGAAGTTTTGTACCCAGGTCATACTCTGAATACAAAAAGATAGTTTGCCAATAATACAAAACAAAAAAAATCCCGGATAAATTACCCGGGATTTTAAAAAATAAAATTTAATTGTTTTTGAATTATTTATTAACAATAGCAACAACATCTCCCGTTGAAACCTGGTCTCCAACTCTAACAGAAATTTCAGATACTGTTCCGGCAACTGTCGCGTCTATAGCTGTTTCCATTTTCATTGCTTCAAGTATAAGGATAGTGTCTCCAACGTCAACCTGTTCGCCAATAGCTGATACAATTTTGAAAACTTTACCTGGCATAGGTGCAGTGATATCAATTCCCTCACCACCCGCACTTGCTCCTGATACTGCTGCCGGTGCTTCTGCACCTTCTGATATGGCTGTATTGAATGTTTTTCCGTTAACAACAGTTTTGTTCCCATCAATAACGACTGAATAGTTCTTACCGTTAATGGTAACTGTATAACTGCCGCTGCCTTTTGAGTCTTTAGAGGATGTTTTTTCCTGTTTTTCAATTTTTCTGATGCCAAGCTCTGCCTTACCCTGAAGAAAAGTGATACCTTTTTCTTTACAGGTAGCTACTATAAAAATATTTTCATCAGTTTCAGGAATCTCATTTTCTTTAAGTATCTTGCGGGCAGCTTCAACACCTTTATCAGGATCTGCATCGTTGATTTCAAGCACTGTTTTGGTTGTCGGTTCCATTTTTAATTGCTCTGCTGCTATTTTTACAACTTCAGGATCTGGTTCAACAGGAGTCTTTCCAAAATAGCCAAGAACCATTTTTCCATAACCATCAGCAATACGTTTCCATTCTCCGAACATCACATTATTAAATGCCTGCTGGAAATAAAACTGGGAAACCGGCGTTACAGAAGTACCGAAACCGCCTTTTCGAACTACTTCACCCATGGCTTTGATGATATCCTGATATTTTTCCATTATTCCGTTATCACGTAACATTTGAGTGTTTGCAGTAAGTGCTCCACCTGGCATCGGACTCCATGGAATCAGTGGTTCTACTGCTTTGGCCTCAGGAGGCATAAAATAGTCTTTCATACAATTTTTAAATACTTCTTCGGCTTTGAGTACTTTTTCTGGATCAATACCGAGATCAAAGTCTGTTCCACGAAGAGCGTGCCACATTGTAAGTATGTCAGTCTGGCATGTGCCTCCTGAACATGGTGCCATTGAGAGATCGATTTGATCTGCACCGGCTTCAAGAGAAGCTTTTAAAGATGTAACTCCGGTACCGGCAGTTTCGTGTGTATGAAAATGAATTATAGTACCTTCTGGTACGAGTTTTCTTGCGAGTTTAATTGTTTCATAAACATTTGCAGGTGTTGAAGTACCTGAAGCATCTTTGAAACAGATAGAATCATAAGGTATACCTGCATCAAGAATCTTTTTTAGCGTATCTGCATAGAACTGAGGATCGTGTGCACCGCTGCATCCGGGAGGAAGTTCCATCAGGGTAACACAAACCTGATGTTTTAATCCGGCTTCAACAATTGCTTTGCCACTATAAATAAGATTGTTTACATCATTAAGTGCATCAAAATTTCGTATTGTAGTGACACCATGCTTTTTAAAAAGCTGTGCATGTAATTTAATGATATCAGATGGTTGAGACTCAAGTCCGACAACATTAACGCCACGTGCAAGGGTCTGAAGATTTGCATTTGGAGCAGCTTTTCTGAATGCATCCATCATATCAAAGGCATTTTCATTACAGTAGAAATACAGGGACTGAAAACGGGCACCCCCTCCTGATTCGAAGTAATCAATACCAGCTTCAACTGCAGCTTCAACTGCAGGAATGAAGTCTTTTGTGAGTACTCTGGCGCCATATGCCGACTGAAAACCATCACGAAACGCACTGCACATGAATTTTATCTGTTTTTTAGCCATTTTTAATTCCTCTTTATTTAAAAAAATTATTGTTTGCTTATTTTACAAAAATTGACCACAAAAGACCAGCTGCGACTGCTGAACCTATAACACCGGCTACGTTTGGTGCCATGGCATGCATAAGCAGATGATTGGTAGGGTCTTCCTTTAATCCTTCTATTTGCGCAACGCGGGCTGAATCTGGTACTGCTGATACACCGGCAGCGCCAATAAGCGGGTTAACCTTATTTTTAGAAAAAAGATTCATGATTTTTGCGAAAATTACGCCAGCAGCAGTTGCGACAGCAAAAGAAGTTGCACCAAGCGCGAAAATACCAAGTGATTGTGGTGTAAGAAATGTCTGGGCTTGAGTACTGGCTCCTACTGTGAAACCAAGAATAATTGTTACGATGTCAACCATAGCAGTTCTGGCTGTTTCGGCAAGACGCTCTGTAACAAAACTTTCTTTTAAAAGATTACCAAAAAAGAGCATTCCCAAAAGAGATAATGAACCAGGGACAATCAGGGCACAAACAAGGAGCCCAAAAATCGGAAAAAGGATTTTCTCGCGTTTGGAAACGGTCCTTGGAGGTTTCATTTTGATCAAACGTTCTTTTTTAGTTGTAAGAAGCTTCATGATAGGTGGCTGAATAACCGGAACCAGTCCCATATAAGAATAAGCTGCTATGGCAATAGCTCCCAGAAGATGCGGGGCAAGTTTTGAAGACAAAAAGATGGCTGTGGGTCCATCAGCACCTCCGATAATTCCAATAGCACCTGCTTCAGCGGGTGTAAAACCAAGATACAGCGCGCCAATCAGAGTAATAAAAATACCTGCCTGTGCTGCAGCACCCAGAAGTATCAGTTTGGGGTTAGAGAGCATTGTTGAAAAATCGGTCATAGCTCCTATACCAAGAAAAATCAGAGGCGGGTAAATACCGCTTCTCACTCCCCAATAAAGATAACCAAACACACTCCCTTCATCATATACTCCAATACCCATAGATGGGATTGAGGGAATGTTTCCAATGATCGCCCCAAAGCCGATAGGCAATAGAAGCAAAGGTTCATAATTTTTTGTAATTGCAAGAAATATAAAAGTCAGCCCTACCAGGATCATTACAATGTTACCAACTGTTAGTTGGGCAAATCCGGTAGTTCCAAAAAATGAAATAAGCATATCTGTCATAGTTGTTTCCTTATTTACTTTCTGATGCCTGAAAAGAATGAAATAGTGCAGTTCCAATTGCAGCTATGATGTCATCTGTGATACTGTCCTTTTTTGCAGTTTTTTTCTGCACCACAACAGGTTCCGGAAAATACTTGTTTACTACAACCAGAATGTGAGGAATAGCTGCGATCATAATACTTATCACAGCCAAAGATGCAAAAACAATGAGCATACCCATTATGGCAACAGGAATGCCATTGCCGTCAATAACCCTTTGCCAGCAAGTTAAAAAGCTGATTGCAACAGATTGCATATACGTCCTTTCATTTTACCGTCAGTTTCACTCCTGATTTATGCTTCAGTATTGAAAACTACCGGTTATTTTATGTTTGAAAATTGAATCCGGCTTATTAATAATAAAATTGTCTGGTTTTAACAGGTACAGATCAGGGGTAATTATGGTCACGTAAAAATCATGAGCATTTCAAGACTTGATCCTGACAAACACTCATTCTTTATTGTTCGGAATTAACCTCTTGATTGTTTGAATCCAAACCTCATAAAATAGGTACTGATTGAAGAAAAAGCAAGCAAAAATATAGATGTGGTTAAACTTGAATTCTTCAGGAGTCTGAACACTCGAGACGATACTGTCATTACCGGATTATAAGGATTTAAGTTGTTGATTAATCGCTTCAGCCGCCTTCCTTCCATGTGAAATCGCTCTTACAACAAGTGATGCACCTGTTGCTGAATCACCAGCAACAAAAACACCTGGTGAAGATGTCGAAAAATTTTCATCCAACATGACATTGCCGCGTTGATCAAGCTTAAGCTCAAGGTCTTCAAGAAACTTATTATGTTCTATATGAAGAAAGCCTGTTGCAAGGAACACCAGGTCTATTTTTAACGAAAATTTGCTTCCAGGGATTTCAACCGGTTTCGGTACACCATTTTCTTTGGTTTGCTCCCATTTCACTCTTACAAATTCTACTTCCTCAATTTTACCATTTTTACCGATAAATCTGCTCGTTTGTACGGACCAGTCCCTTTTGCAGCCTTCTTCATGCGACGATGAGGTACGAAGGATTAAAGGCCAGTACGGCCAGTTGGGATTCCACGATTCCTTCCATTCGAGTGGTTTAGGCATGATTTCAAATTGATAAACCTGTGAAGCTCCCTGCCGGTTTGCTGTTCCTACACAATCAGATCCTGTATCGCCACCCCCAATAACCAGTATGTTTTTCCCTTTGGCATTGATTTTTTGTTGTGATGCAGCTATTTCACCGGAAATTAGCTTGTTTGATTCAATCAGATATTCCATGGCAAAATGAACCCCATTCAATTTTCGGCCTTCAATATCAAGATTACGTGGTTCACCTGCTCCCATAGTAATTAGAATAGCGTCAAAGTTTTTTTTGAGATATCGTGCACTGATATCTTTTCCGATATTAACATTGGTTTCAAATTGTACTCCTTCATCATACATTTGGTTCAACCTGCGATCTATTACCCATTTTTCGAGTTTAAAATCGGGAATACCGTATCTGAGAATACCTCCGGCTTTTTCAGATTTTTCGTAAACTGTTACAGAATGGCCGAAACGCCGAAGCTGCTGAGCGGCTGCCAAACCAGCAGGTCCGCTTCCAATGACAGCAACCTTTTTACCGGTTTCAACCTCTGGTGGTGAAGCAGATATCCAACCCTGGTTAAATCCATATTCAATAATTGCAAGTTCGATCTGTTTTAATGTTACAGGAGCATCATTGATAGAAAGAGTACAAGATGCTTCACAAGGTGCCGGACAGATTCTTCCGGTAATCTCTGGCAGGTTATTTGTTGATTCAAGCCTGATCAATGCTTCACGCCAGTTACCATTATAAACAGAATCGTTCCATTCGGGAATCAGATTCCCAAGAGGGCAGCCCATTGCATGGCAATAGGGAATGCCACAGTCCATACACCTCGAACCCTGGATTTTAAGCATATTTTGATCTAACTGATTTGTAAATTCTTTGTAATCTTTTAACCGACTCCTGACTGGCCTGTAAGTGCCAGTAACTCTGAGATGATCAAGAAAACCTGTAGTATTTCCCATTATCTGAAAACCTCCTCAGTAATTGTAATCTCTTCAGTTTCTTTTGATTCAAATTGTTTCATCCTTGCAAGTGCGCTGCGATACTCGATGGGCATTATTTTGACAAATAGAGGGAGTGTTTCCTGCCAGTTTTCAAGAAGGTACAGAGCATGGCTGCTTTTTGTATATTTTATATGCTGTTTAATAAGAGACTTGAGCAAAGTAATATCCTTTTTTTCAGTAACCGGTTCAATATCCACCATTTCAAGATTGCATTTTGTATCGAAAAGCTGATCTTTGTCGAATACAAATACAAACCCGCCACTCATACCTGCAGCAAAATTTACCCCGGTACGTCCAAGTACTACCACTACTCCACCAGTCATATATTCACATCCATGATCTCCAACCCCTTCAACAACTGCGGTAGCTCCACTGTTTCGTACTGCAAACCGTTCACCTGCCATGCCGTTTATAAAAACTGAACCACCTGTAGCTCCGAAAAGATTTACATTACCTGTAATAATGTTTTCGTGAGAACGAAAGTGAGATTTTTTATCCGGAAAAACTATGATTTTACCACCCGAGAGTCCTTTACCGAGATAATCGTTTGCATCACCTTCCAGTTCAAATGTAATTCCTTTAGCCAGAAATGCGCCGAAACTTTGGCCTGCTGAACCTTTAAATTTGCATCTGATAGAATCATGAGGAAGGCTGTTACTGCCATATCGTCTGGAGATTTCAGAAGAAAGTGCTGTCCCGACAGTTCTGTTACAGTTACGTATTGGCATTGATATGGTTGTTTTTTCCTTATTGTCCATAGAAACTATTAGTTTACGGATAAGTTCATTATCAATGCTCATCGAGAAATCATGTTCCTGCTTACCGGTACACCTGAGGGGAGTATCAGGGGAGACGGCGGGTTTCGTAAGAATTCGTGAAAAATCCAGGCCTTTTGTTTTCCAGTGGTCAATTGCACTGTTTACATCAAGAATATCGACTCGTCCTGTCATTTCATCCATGTTTCTGAATCCCAGTTGTGCCATGATTTCTCTGACATCCTGTGCAACAAACATCATGAAGTTGATAAGATGTTCTGGTTTCCCGCAGAATTTCCTGCGAAGTTTTTTGTCCTGGGTTGCAACACCGACCGGGCATGTATTGAGATGACATTTTCGCATCATTACACAACCAAGTGATACGAGTGATGCAGTTCCGAATCCAAACTCTTCAGCACCAAGCAGCGAGGCAATTACAATGTCCCGTCCTGTTCTCATTTGACCATCTGTCTGTATCCGGATCCGGTCTCTGAGATTGTTTAGTACCAGTGTCTGCTGTGTTTCAGCAAGTCCGATTTCCCATGGTATACCGGCATATTTGATTGATGAAATAGGTGAGTTCCCGGTGCCTCCGTCATGACCACTTATCAGGACCATGTCAGCTTTACCTTTCGCAACACCGGCTGCAATGGTCCCTACACCGGCTTCAGCCACAAGCTTTACAGAAACTCTGGCGTCCCTGTTTGCATTTTTGAGATCAAAGATAAGCTGTGCAAGATCTTCGATGGAATAGATATCATGATGCGGAGGAGGAGAGATCAGGGTAACCCCGGGTGTGGATAATCTGACACGTGCAATAGTCTCGTCAACTTTCAATCCCGCAAGTTGACCACCTTCACCAGGTTTTGCACCTTGCGCCATTTTAATCTGAAGTTCAGCTGAATTAACCAGATAATTACATGTAACTCCGAAGCGTCCAGATGCTACCTGTTTAATCATGCTTTTCTTCAAATCTCCATTTGACAATGGATTGTAGCGTTCTTCATCTTCTCCGCCTTCACCCGAATTACTCATTGCTCCAAGCCGGTTCATTGCAATTGCAATTGTTTCATGAGCTTCCTTGCTTATTGAGCCAAAGGACATTGCAGAACTGACGAATCTTTTAACAATTGATTCTGCTGGCTCAATTTCTTCCAAAGGAATGCTTTCCCTTTTCCTGAATTTGAAAAGTCCCCTTAAAGTACAAAGGTTTTTGCTGGTATTATTTATATGCTGTGCATATTCTTTATACAGACTGTAATTTTTTTCGCGTACAGCCCTGTGAATAAGTGCAATTGCTTCTGCGGTATATAAATGTTTTTCAGAATTTCTTCTGAAATGAAAATTTCCTCCAGAGTCAATAACTTTCAGTTCGTTTTCATTTTTGGCAAAAGCATCTGAATGACGCTCTATAACTTCATGAGCAATTTCCTGAATTCCTATCCCTCCGATACGTGATGAAGTGCCGGGGAAATATTTGTTTATAAACTGTTCGTTTAAACCGACTGCTTCAAAAATCTGTGCTCCTCTGTAACTCCTGATAGTTGAAATTCCCATTTTGGACATGACTTTTAATAACCCTTTTTTAACTGCTGTTATGTAATGCTCGACTGCAGTTTCAATTCTCATGTCCAGTTTACATTTTTTCTTGAGGTCAAATAATATTTCAAATGCCATATACGGATTGACAGCGCTTGCACCATAACCGATCAGAGTGGCGAAATGGTGTACATCACGAACTTCACCAGTCTCGATTATAAGTCCGGTCAAGTGTCTGATTTTAGCCTTCGTCAAATAATGATTAATAGTTGAAGTTGCCAGCAGAGCTGGAATTGGTGCTTTTGTTTTATCTACTCCCCGATCGGACAGAATCAGAAGAGAATAGCCTTCATTAATTTTATTTTCTGCGGTTTTACAAAGTTCAATCAGGGCTGTTTCAAGTCCTTTTTCA
>JAAYEB010000158.1 GCA_012728995.1 Fibrobacter sp.
GGCAAGATCGGTTTGAAATCCAGAAGACGGATCCAGTTTCAAAGCGGCAAGATTGAGTGCAGGCTTTATCAGTACGATCTATATGAGGGATCAAGAAAGTGACAGACTCTGATCAGTTCTACCGTTTACCGTCCAGTGACAATGAACTTCTGGAAGAATGTGATATTTCAACATTCCGAAGCGGCGGCAGGGGAGGACAGCATGTAAACAAGGTTGAAACCGCTGTGCGTCTGTTACATCGTCCAACAGGTATCGTTGTAACATGTCGAAAAGAACGCAGTCAGTATCTGAATAAAATGAACTGTCTGAAAAATCTTCGTGCAAAAATCGAAAAATTGAACAAGAAGTTACCCCCGCGAATACCTACAAAAGTGCCTTCAGGTGTGAAAAGGAAAAGAAGGGAAGAAAAAGTAAAGCTGTCGAAAAAAAAGGAAATAAGAAGGAAGGTAAGCAGAAGAAGTATTGAAGAATAATGAGTCGGGCTGTTGTTTACGTATGCAAGATTGCATTTTATTTTTGATTGTATTTAGAAACTGATTAAAGGACCTTGCGAAAGGATTTATAATTGGAAAAAGTATTAATGAGAACGATTTCACCTGATGATAAAAAGCAGATCAAAAACCTTTTTCATTCCCATTATAATCGTCTTTATACGCTTGCTGTACGGATGACAGGAAATAAAGAAGATGCTGAGGATATTCTTCAGACATCTTTTACAAACGCATTATCTGCAGTCGGCAACTTTCGTGGAGACAGCTCGTTATTTACCTGGTTATACAAGATAGTATACAGGTGCGGGATAAGGCATTACCAGGAGGAGCAGAAGCTTCCGGTTACCATATATTCGGAAGAAAATAACGTTGCGGAGCATGAGGTGTATTCGTATATCAATAGATATCCGGCATGTGAAGACGATGAGTTTACGGAAATGGTAAGAGAGAGTTGTCTTCAGTTATTTATGAACTGTATGCCATTGGGGCTCAGGGCGATATTTACACTTAGAGTGATTCTTGAATTTTCGGTGAAAGAGACCGCATATATACTAGACAAGACAGAAAATGCGGTTAAAACCGGCTTGAGTCGTGCGCGCACGATATTGAGAGATCATTTTGAAGGGAGATGCTCGCTGGTGCAGCCGGGTGCGATGTGTCAATGCCGTACCTTTGCCCGTCATATTGCACAGTCGCAGGATTGTATTCGCAGGATGCCTGATATACGAATCATCCGCCGAAAAGAAAAAATATCGCGAACCCGTTATATAAAGGAAATGAAATCGCTGAGAGAGATAGAGAATCTGTATCGGACCGATATCCTGCCGCAGCCTTACGAATCGTTTATCGAACATTTAAAAAGCGCGGCAGTATCAAAAAAGATTTCTCTTCTGGGCTGACCCGCTGGTTGTTTCTGTTCAAAAAATGTCCTCATGATTATTATGTCAGATAAAACTTACAGCTATGTAGATCAACATGTGTTAAAAAAAAAGTTAAAAATTGTGTTACCTTTTAGTGAATACCTGTTCTAAAAGAGTAGAAACCTCAAATGAAAGGATACACAATGGATTACAAAAAGCTTACTTCTCCCTGCGGAATTGATTGCTTTAACTGCGAGCTGTACAAGGACAATATCACAGGGGAGCTTCAAAAGAAGATCGCAGCATACAAGAAGGTATCACTGGGGAGTGTTACCTGTGATGGATGCAGGGAGAGCGGCTGTTATCTTCTGGACGGCAAGTGTGCAACAAAACAGTGTATTGAAGAAAAAGGGGTGGAGTTCTGTCATGAATGCGACCAATTTCCTTGCATACATCTGCACCCGTGCCTGGATAAGGCGCAGGATTATCCTCATAATTACAAGCTTTATAATCTTTGCAGAATCAAAAAAATCGGCCTGAAACAGTGGGCAGAAAATGAAGCTGCGGATATCAGGAAAAGGTACAGACATGGTGAGTTAATAATTGGGCATGGACCGGAATTGTAAAATTGTTTCATACATCATTTACTTTAGTGGATCGGTGAAAGGATTTTATTTCTTTTTGCCAGTTCACAATAGTGTTTTAGTCACCGGTTCAGAAAGATTTCTATTAAGAAAAACTGAATAGACCATCAAACCAGAACAGTCTTCCTTTTCTTTTTAAGGGTAAAATTCTTAGTTTATTAAAGAGAATTAAAATAAGTAAGGGGTGAATAAAGTGAAAAGACAATACCTTATAAGCAGGATTTAAATTGGTACTCTATAGTAATGTAAGGCACAAGGAGAGGTAGAATATGGAACGTACTAGATCTTCGCTTTATAAGCGGCTCTTCAGAAGCAAGGTGGTGTGGTCAATCAGTATGTTTTTCGTTGTCATTTGGCTAAACAATACGTCACTATTTGTCGACAGAAGCGACCGACAACCGATACTTGTCGCGCATCGTGCCCTTGGCCAGACATTCGATTTAGAAGGCGTCCAATGGAACACCAACACAGCGGCGATTATTCATGAGCCTGAACACTACTACATCGGAAATACTCTTCCTTCCATTCGTACGGCATTCAAGTATGGCGCTGACATAGTAGAGTTAGATATAAAGTTGACATCAGATAGTAAATTAGCGGTGTTTCACGATGACCTGCTTGAGAATCAGACAGACGGAACCGGGCATGTATCCGACCACACAATGGAGGAACTCAGAAAACTGGATGTCGGCTATGGCTTCACTGCGGACGAAGGGCAATCGTTTCCATTAAGGGGTAAGGGCACTGGTTTGATGGTTAGCATCGAAGAAGTTTTTCAGACTTTTCCGGATCATAGCTTTTTGATTCACATAAAAGACGGCGGGAATGAAGTAGGACCGATAGTGATCGAGTTTCTTAATACTCTTGAATCATCGACAATCGAAAGAGTTTCTTTCTATGGTAATGATCGTGCATTAGACCTGATTGAAACGCAGTACCCGGAAATAAAAACACTTTCCAGACAACGAATGATCAATGGACTTTTGAGATATATACTTATCGGCTGGACAGGGTTTGTTCCCAATGAGATAAGGAATATGCAATTGCACCTTCCTGTAGAATATGCTATCTTTCTTTGGGGTTGGCCAGACCGCTTTTTGCAGAGAATGGACGAAGCCAACACTCGTGTAGTTCTTGTCCAGTACGTGAATGGCTGGTCGGACGGGTTTGATACGGAATACGATCTCTCGAAACTACCAAGTGGATATACTGGTGGTGTGTGGACAAACCGCATAGATGTCATTGGTCCGTTGCTGAAGGAATAGTTTCATCTCCCGTCATAGATGGCCGCAGCGCATAACATCGGCTTCTGGCCACGCAGCTCAAGCCGTTAGTTAAAAAATATTTCCAAAAGTGCATCCATATATTTTTTGAATAGAGCTGCAAAGGGTGGGTCTTGCACTAAATTTAACAGCAAATATAAGGTTTACGCCTTCGGCTTTACCCAAATTGCCTTTGGCCGCAAGCTCCCGACGGCAATTTCCAGGAGTTTTTTATGACTGCATTACCTCAGAATTCTATACGGATTTAGATTATTTGATTATCTGGTAAGGCATGCGCCCTTTATTAGTTACTCCAGCTTACGGTTAAGTACATCAGAATGCGAGCTGTGTTGCCTTCGAAAATTTGAGACAAAACATTTCATTTACATAAGTATCCTTTTAAAACAGGAACGATACACAGGTTTCCACACGCCCCCAAACAATCAGTTACAGAGCTGCAAGAAACTGCCGCGGGGTCGTGTGCGCCCGGCGAACATGAAAAACTTTCATACCAAACGGGAAGGACCAAAATCGGGGTTAGAATTCGGTATCGGAATCGAATACAAAACCCAGAATAAAAACCAACAATTATATTATGCCTCACAGCTCTTTACTATCTTTTTTCTTAACAGTTATCATACCAGTTTTGGTCTGGAATTATAATGCAAAGCGGTTTTTGAGCTGTGAAAAACAAAAACGCTTTCAAAAAAATCATACCTGAAAACTTTTTTGATAAGGAGATGTTATGTCTCATGATAACAAGAGATCCTCTGTCAGAACCAAAAAGACAAAATTGATTGATGAGCTTGGTATAAAGCCGGATGTCCCTGTTGAACTTGCTGTATGGTTGGTAAATAATGCAACAACTATTGAGTGTAAGCATATTCCTGACCAGAAACCGGTTACATATATGTGGAAAAAATGTTATCAACGTGAAGTCGAGGGAGAGATTATTACTGTAACCCCATCAAAGGTGTGGCAATACAGGGGAAATGTTCGTTTTACCGGAGAAATCAACAGCAGAAGGCTTGATATAAATGCTTTTGATCTGACTCCTTTACCGCTTGAGGAAAAAAGGGTTTTTGATCCTGAAATAGAAAGTGATCTTCTGGCAGGAGGTGATGACCCTTTCGATAAATATTACATACCAATAATGGTTTATGGACCACGAAAGGAATATGAGCTGAAACAGACGCTTAATATGGGTATTCCCGAAGACTGCAAGTTTAGTGATCCATTTTCCGATATGGTTTCGGATGGAGAAAACAGGGATTCTGTGTTTGCTAAGGTTCGTGAGTATCTGGTCAAGGACTTCCGTTGCATGGACGCTCATGTTGTTCTGGGAAACCTGGAGTTTAATGTGAGCAGGGAAATCTATCCTTTTTTGGAAAATAAGGCGTTACGCCATTACCTGGTTGGGATGCGAATAGCTGAGTTGAGTCTGGGCCATGTGTTTCATGATTTGCTGCCATGGGAGTACAAGCAAAACAGACCATATCTGAGATGCCTTTACGGTTATGGCCTATGCCTTTGGCGTAATGGTAAAATTGAAGAGTCTAAAGAGGTGTTTGAGAAAATGCTCTGGCTAAATCCTCGTGATGAACAGGGATGCCGGTTTATGCTTGAATGTATCAGCAGTGGAAAAAAATGGGAAGAGTTTAATGCAGATTAATAAAGATAAAAGCCAAAAACTGTTCTGTATTTCTTTTAAGAGCAGATGTCCCAGTTTACCGTGAAAATTCTCCATATCCAAAACTGTTTCAATGAATGTGCAGGCATGGTATTTGTATAATTCTCAAAAAATATCATCAAAAAATCGTTGCATAAAGAAATAGTAAATACCCATTGGCGATATATGTATTTTATTTACAAATAGTTAACATATGCTTTTGTTGAAGTACATGGCGTGTGGAAATTGCGACAAGAGTTTTTTTTGTATATTGATCCCTGTAGAGTCAGCAGTGCGTATTGTTCCAGATATTTTGATTGCAGTCATCCTTTACTGATTCTGTTACAGAAGTTAATGGAAAAATTTTGTGCAAAAAAGGGGCTAATAGATGAATATTTTTGAATTTGTTGACTCCCAGCTTATAAGTACAGATTTAAAGGCAAATTCACGAGACAGTGTTCTAAAAGAGATGGCCTGGCTGCTGCATATTAAATTTCCTGAACTAAATACTCAGCAGATTTCTCAAAAGTTGATTTCAAGAGAAAATGCAGGTACGACAGCACTCCCAAACGGAGCCGCATTGCCTCACATTCGTGTATCCGGACTCGGCAGACCAATTGTTTTTGTTGGTATTTCGAAGAGAGGTGTAATTTTTGGGGGGCGTGTGCCTGTGAAATTATTTCTTTTGTTTCTTACACCTGAAAATGATCCGGCACTTCACCTTAAACTGTTATCCATGATTTCATCATTGCTTCAAAACAACAAATTCATCAATATGATTAAGGAAACACACACTAAAGAAGCAGTTTACAGAACATTCCAGATGTACCGTGGAAAAAGGGAATATTATGTTTCATTAAGTTCAAAAGAGATTCTCGTAGAACTGGACTGCAAAGCAGAAGGGCTGAGTTCTCGGGAGGCAAAGAAAAGGCTTGAAGAGTTTGGTCCCAATCTGTTGAAAGCTGCTGTAAAAGAAAACAAAATAAAAAAGTTTTCGGGCAACCTTATAAATGCATTGGCACTTATAATGTGGTTTGGGGCTGCGCTGGCATTTTTGATCAATCTGACTATAGTAGGCTGGACAATAATTGCAGTGATTTTTCTTAATGCTTCATTCAGCTTCTGGCAGGAATACAAAGCAGAACGTGCACTGGAGGCATTGAGGGCAGTGATACCAAGAAAAGTATCATGTTTACGAGATGGAATGGAACAGCAAATAGATGCATCACAAATTGTACCAGGAGATATAGTTCTTCTTGAAGAGGGGAACAGTGTTTCTGCTGATGCCCGTTTATTGGAAAGCGCAGGGCTTCGGGTAGACAATTCGGTTTTTTCAGGTGAAAGCAGGCCGGGATATAAATCCGCAAAGCAGCTAAAAACAACTCATGAATATTTATGGACTGAACTGCCGAATATGGTATTTGCAGGAACAAGTGTGGTTTCGGGTAACGGCAAAGCGGTTGTAACTGCTACCGGAATGTCAACAGAGATCGGAAGAGTTGCTTTTCTTGCCCAAACCGTTAAAGAAGAACTTAGTCCACTTCAGAAAGAGATAGTGAATCTGGCACGGATTATTTCTCTTGTAGCAGCATTTATGGGAGTTGGTCTGGTCCTTATGGGTTCACTTTTTGCCGGACTGCCTTTTGCAGCTGCAGCAGTTTTCGGATTGGGTATCATTGTTGCAAATGTGCCTGAGGGGTTATTGCCAACTGTTACGCTTGCACTTGCCACTGCGGTTCAGAGAATGGCAGGCCGAAATGTAATTGTAAAAAAACTCTCTTCTGTAGAAACTTTGGGTTCCACTGATGTGATCTGCACAGATAAAACAGGTACCCTGACCATGAACCAGGTATTTGTCAAAAATGTATGGATTAATGGAAATGATATCTCGGTTGAAGGTCGTGGATATGAACCATCCGGGAAATTTATGACAGATGGAATGACTGTAGGAAAAAAGAGATTCAGGGATATTGTTGGTACTGAAATTTTATTGGAGATCTCAACATATTGTAATACTGCCACGCTGGTTGCACCTGATAAAAATCAACCGTTATGGTCTGTTAAAGGCGATCCCACAGAAGGTGCACTGCTTTCTATGGCTGCCAAGGCTGGATTGGATACAGAAAAACTGCGGGCTGATGCAGTTTACAAGACATCATTTCCGTTTGAATCTGCCAGAAAAAGTATGAGCGTAGTAAAGGTTACAAAGAATGGTTTAAGAGTTCTGGTTAAAGGTGCCCCCACAGAATTGATATCTTCATGCACACATATTGTTATTTCTGATAAAATGGTCGATTTGACTTCAAAAGAAAGAGGGATGATAGTTGAGAAAGTAAACAGTTTTGGTGTACAGGGGTTAAGGGTACTTGGTTTCGCATACAAGGATGTACCTGATAATCCAGGAGAATATTCTGAAGTTTCGAAGGTTGAAAGTGGTTTATGTTTTATCGGTCTTACTGCAATGTATGATCCTCCCAGACCAGAAATCGCAGAAGCTGTAAAAAAATGCAGATCTGCTGGAATTCGTCTCATCATGCTTACCGGTGATTACGAGCTGACTGCTGAAACGATTTCCAGGCAGATTGGCTTGATAGATAGTCATGAAACAGGAGTTATCAGTGGTTCTCAACTGGATTCCCTGAATGAGCATCAGTTGCGGAACATGGTACAGAAGGTATCCGTTTTTGCACGTGTCACTCCGGAGCACAAGTTTCGGATAGTTGATACACTCAAGAGAGCCGGCCATATTATAGCAGTAACCGGTGATGGAGTAAATGATTCACCAGCCCTGAAGAGGGCAGATATTGGAATTGCCATGGGTTTGAGAGGAACCGATGTTGCCAGAGAGGCTGCGGATTTGATTCTTACGGATGATAATTTCGCCAGCATAGTAGCCGGAATTGAGGAGGGGCGAGCCGTATTTGAGAACATTCGCCGATTTCTGATTTATATATTTGCCCACCTTACTCCTGAAGTTGTTCCCTTTACTCTGTATGCCCTGTTTGGTATACCTGTTCCTCTTACTGCTCTTCAGATTCTGGCAATCGATCTTGGCACAGAAACTCTTCCTGCACTTGCTCTGGGAACAGAGAAACCTGATCCAGGTATAATGAAAAGACCTCCCCGACGTCCGACAGAAGGCCTGGTAAATATACATGTAATAACCAGGGGGTATCTGTTTTTAGGCTTGTTGAGCACAATAGTCGTGTTAGGCGGATTTTTCGGAATACTTCTGAGAGGTGGATGGAGCTGGGGAGAAATACTGGAACCTGGTCCAATGATCTTTCAAAACCCACTGCACCAAAAAGCAATGACTATGGCGTTTGCTGCAATTGCCGTAATGCAGATAGCAAATGCTTTTGCCTGCAGAACAGAGATAAAGTCAGTTGCTTCAATAGGTTTGACAAGTAACAGACTTTTGATTACAGGAATTATTTTCGAACTGGTTTTCATTTTAATGCTTATAAATATCCCGTTCCTGAGCAATATTTTCAACCTGGTTCCTTTGGGAATTACTGAATGGATCTATCTGATATTTTCTATGCTGGCTATCTTTGCAATAGAGGAGACCTGGAAAATGTATAAACGGAAAAGGTACACAGTATGAGAAACTAAGAATAAGTTGCCTGTAGATGAATCGATCCGGAATGAATTTTTAAAACCAGGCTAAAACCTGAGTTCAGCTTTTGTAAATAGAGTAAAATCTTTACCTGCACCTGCAGGGTGAAAAATCAGATGCTGATCAAGGATGTTTTGAAAAGAGAGTATGATTTTAAGATGATCCCTGAAGAAAAATTTTGTGAGATTGAGATCCAGACTCACCATATCATCTAATTGTCCTGTAATTGAGTATTGAGATGAATCGTAATCAATGAAATACCTTTTTCCTGAATAGTCAAGATTCAGGTTCAGGAACATTCTGTTGTTCATATCGTAAGAGAATGAGCTTTTTATGATGAAATCACTATTTTTTGCAAACAGGTCTTCAAAATAACTACTGCCCTTTTCCAAAATGAAATATTCAAGACTGTTTTCCCAGTATATTCTTTTAAAACGCATGTCAAATTTCAGATCAAGTGAACTTGTAAACCCATGATCAATGTTTTCCAGAACCACAGGAGAATAGAACCTGTAATCTATTGTATCAATCTTGAAATGTTGTCGCGGGAGGATAATATTTTTGAAAAAATTGTTATTTGACGAAAAACTGTATCCGAAACGGTTTCCCTGATGAGAAAGGGACAGACTCAAACCTGCATTATGGAAATAATCGCTATCAAGTTTGTTATTGAGTGTAAAACTATCACTGAAAACAGGTATGTTGTAATCATTGATAAATAAAAACTCGTAATTATCCATAAAAGGCTCTTTGGAAAAGGATGCGTCCAGGGAAAATGAATAAGAATCACAAAAACGTTTAATATACCCGGCAAAAAGATTATAGCTATGAATATGATTCGAAAAAATAGTGGTTTCCATATGAAGATCAAGGTTACTGTTTCTGAAAGAGTAAGCCGGATTGAAAAAAAACAGGCATTCAAAGGAGTTTTCCGTAACAAATATTTTGTTCAGAATAGTATATGAAAACAGGTGTTTGTCCAGATTCAGGATTGCTGATATCCGGTTTCTGCTTTGTGAAAAATCAAAATGGTCCAACTCTGTTTTGCCATATCTGTTTACGTCTGTTATATTGCTTGATACAGCAAATCCAAACCGGTTTAAATCCAGAAAATAGTTTAAGTTATAGGCTGTGCTTAAAGCAGGAATCTCATTTCCTGTCGTATTTAGAAAGATGTTTTCGTTGTTTGATGAATAGCTCAGGAACAGCTCATTTTTTTTGAATGAACTGTTCAGTGATACATAACAGGATTTTCTGGTATCAGCAGATAAATTGTGCTGCTGTCTTTTGTATATATGTTCATCAGTGAAAAAACGCTGATCTCTCTGAAAACTGAGACATCCACCAAGCTGCCGGAATTTACCAAATGCAGTCAAGTAACCATCAATACCAATTTTGTCTACATTCCTGCTTTCTTTTCCATCTACATAAAGATACGGCCCCGGATCGTTGATTTCATTGCCTATCAAAAAACCCCCAATAAGTGTATTCTTGTCCAGGCCGCAGATAAGTTTCACAGCCCCTTTCCTGCAAAAATAGCCATTTACAAAAGAACCGGGCTTGTAAAAGATGACACTGTCAATTGAAGATATATTTAAAGGAAGGGTATTAACGGCAGTTGTGTTCAGAATTGATATGTCTATTTTATGATTATTGATAAAAATGCAGATTTCATTATTATCAATCGCAGGGTTATCCGGAACTGGATAAAAATTGCTGCCATCAACCGTAAAAAAAATGTGGTAACGGCTTCTTTTGATCAGGTCTGCAGTGTTAAGGATACCCATCTTTAAAATGTTATCTCTGGTATATACTGTAGAGTCAAGCCGGATATTATTGTCTGCGAACAGATTCGACATTATCAGGAATATTGAAATTACTATGGTAAATCCGGTTTTGTTCTTTATCACTTCAGAAACTCTTTTATTATATGTGGAGTATTAAAAGCGTATCCTATTGCAAGAGAAATCTGGGAACAGGTGATTCGCCGCAAGGTAAAAACCATACCATATTCATAAGATATTTTGGCGAGTAAATTTTTTACAATTTTTGTTTGTATGGAAATATCTGCTGCAGTAAATAACTCCGATTCTCTTCCTGCATATTTATTTTCATTATCAAAGAACATGAAAAAATTGCCTGCTTTAACCCCCAGATTTAATTGTGCAAAATTAAAAACTGGAACCGGATAAGAGAGCAGCAGATCTGCTCTTGCAGAATGGAAGTTTGTTATTTGCGGAGATTTTGATTCGAAATGGCTATAAGAAAATGATGCTGTTACGTCAAAATAGAAGTAATTAGTTTCGATCTGGAAGATTATGGGGGTAATATCTTTCCAGTAACTGCTGAATTCACGATTGTAATGGGTATGTGAAGCACCTGCAAAAAGTTTAATGCTTTTAAAATCCTCAGCATTTGAATCGCTTAAAACCATATTAAGAAGAATCAAAGGCAAAAAAAGCTTTTTAAAAAATGAATTGACTGTCCCTTGCACTGTATTCACTTAATTTGATGTTTGGATCTGACATTATTGTAATGGATTTTGATGTCATTATCAGCTCATATTGCTGATTTAATAAATATACTAGCTGCAATGGATGGAATCGGAATATAAATATTCGTTCAACTGTTTAGTGAAATACAAAATATGAAGCGAAATAAGTAGAGCAAATGCAAAATATGAATTCAGTAATTACCAATTAAAACCTTGACTCCAATACCTATTAATACAAGTCCTCCTGCAATTTCTATATTTTTTTCAAAGAGGTTACCGCAACAATTTCCAATATAAACGCCCATAAAAGACATCAGAAAAGTTACTGAACCGATAATGATTGCTGGAAGAACAATTGTACCATTAAGAACAGAGATTGAAAAACCAACTGCAAGAGCATCAATACTTGTGGCTATTGCGAGGATAAAAAGAACAGAGATCTGGAGTGGATTTTTATTTTTTTCTGTTTCTTCTAATTGAAAAGCTTCATAGATCATTTTTATTCCAATTATGGAAAGAATTGCAAAAACAACCCAATGATCATATTTTTCGATGAAGCCTTTTATTTTTAAACCGGTACACCATCCTGCAAGCGGCATTATTGCCTGAAAAAAACTAAAAAATCCGGCAATCACAAAAGCGTGCCGGATTTTCATGTTTTTGATTGTTATTCCGCTTGCTATCGAAACAGCAAATGCATCAAGTGCAAGTCCCACTGCAATAAAAAAAATTGAAATGAGACTCACTGTAGCTTTTCTCCTCAGATGTCTTCGATGAGTTTTTTGATACCTGATTTTTCAAAATTAACAATTATTTTATTCGGTGTTCCATTGTCTATTCCAACAATTAGACCGTTTTCCTTGAATTTTTTATGTTTAATCCATTCACCTATGTGATAATGATTTTTAGGTGAGTAATCAAGTATTTTGGCAGGAGTGTTGTCGGTTGGCTTTTCCTCGTTTTGATTTTTATCTTCATTATTTTCTTCTGAATCTGATTCTGAATTTGATACAGGTTTTTCCAGAAGATCATTTCCTTTAAAACAGACTGTTTTCTGACATTTGGTACAAAAATACTCAAAGGTAGAATTCCTGTCTACAGTTCTTCCATTTTCGGCAATACTCCTGTCGAGTTGTGCAGGGTGAATTTTTCCACAATAACGACATAATAGCTCAAATTCTTCAATAGGACTGAACGCAGAAGACATGAAAATCTCCCTCCATGACAAAAAAAACAACTACAAAAATGAACAACTTAAAAAGAAAAACTACCACTTGGCACTCATAAAATCAAATCCGGTTCTGGACCCTTATAGTATAAAAAATCCAATTATGTTATATTTCCAACATATCGGGTGTTTTAATTTCATATTTTATACCACTAACATTTAAAGCAGGGGTGATATGAGAATCGTTTTTATGGGATCAGCAGATTTTGGAATTTGTGCACTGGAAACTCTTATGGAATACCACAAAGTCGTTGGAGTTGTAAGTACACCAGCAAAACCTAAGGGTCGGGGTCGCAAAACAGTCGAATCCCCAATTTCCTCATATGCCCGAAATCGTAATATTGAACCGATTCTTACGCCACAGAATCTAAAAAATCCAGAATTAGCCAAAACACTTTCCGAATTAAAAGCGGATATTTTTGTTGTAGTTGCTTTTCGAATTCTTCCAGAAATGATCTTTTCTATCCCGCCCTTAGGTACAATCAATATTCATGCATCACTGCTTCCCTTATATCGCGGCGCCGCACCTATTCAGCGTGCGATTGAATCAGGTGAAAAAGAAACCGGTGTTACAATTTTCAGAATCGATAAGGGAATAGATACTGGCGAACTAATCCTTCAAAAAAAAGTTCAGATCGGTGATCAGGAAACGACTCCTGAGCTTTATATGAGATTAAGCAGACTTGGTGCCCAGGCTCTTGTTGAATCCATTGATATGCTTCAAAAAGGTACAATTCACCCATTAAAACAGGACAACTCCAACACAACGAATGCTCCGAAATTAAGTAAAATGGAAGCAAAAATCGACTGGTCAGAAACTAATATCAATATTTTTAATAAAATCAGGGCATTCAAACCTTTTCCTGGAACATTCATGGTAATGAATGGAAAACGAATTGCTGTTGAATGGGCTTATCCTCTTGACGAAAATACCAGTACAAAACCTGGTACAGTGACTAAAAGTGGCTCCGATTTTATTGATGTACAGTGTGGGAAGGGAGTTTTAAGAATTATCCGTATAAAACCGGAAGGAAAAAGGGAAATGAGTATCCATGATTTTATTCTGGGTACAGATATTCCGGAAGGAATATTGCTGAATTGAATTTTTAATCAAAATACCAACAGGAATCTGGAGTAAAAAATGACATCTCGTCAATTAATTTTTCGGATATTAACTGAATTCGATAAACATCCGGGAAATCTCGATCGAATAATAGATCATGGATTAAAAGGGGCTCGCATAGATCACAGAGACCGGCGTTTCGTTTTTGAAATAGTTTATGGCGTGATAAGGTGGCAATTAACGCTTGATAACACGATCGATCATTATCTTTCAGGCCATACAGACTCGAAAGATTTGGCTCTTTACAGGATGCTCAGAATAGGTATCTATCAGTTACTGTATATGAGAATTCCGGATCATGCTTCAGTTAATGAAACCGTCCGGCTTGCAAAAAGCAACAGCCAGACAGCCCGTTATGCAAGTGTGGTAAATGCTGTAATGCGAAATATAATTAAAAATAAAGGATCAGTTTCATTACCGGAACCGGATAAGGATCTTATTGGCAGACTATCCGTAGAATTTTCTCATCCCCGGTGGATGATAGAGAGATGGATGAAAAACTATGGCTTAAGCAATACAAAAAAACTGTTGAAGTTTAATAATGAAAAACCATCAATTTACTTGAGAAGAAAGCTGAGAGATCTTTCAAAGCCGCAGTTTGAAGCAGATGTGCGTACAATTTGTGAACAGGCATCCGGATATCTTAATCTTTATTACAAACTTAAAAAGTCTTTGCTGCCCGAAAACATCCGTATGATTCAGCAGGGTGTGTGTAATGTTCAGGCACCGTCATCAGGATGGGTTACTGCAATGATGGATGTGAACAAAGGGGACCATATTCTGGATCTCTGTGCTGCTCCGGGGGGGAAAACAGCTCTTATGTCCGAGCTCGCTTCTGATACAGGAACTGTTGTTGCCTGTGAACTGAAATGGGGAAGAATGAAAAGTGTTACCGAAATGGTGAAAAGAATGCGCTTA
>JAAYEB010000159.1 GCA_012728995.1 Fibrobacter sp.
CCGATTGCAAATCCCTTTCCTATTGCAGCAGTGGTGTTCCCGACAGCATCAAGTTTATCGGTGCGGTTGCGCACCTCTTTCCCGAGTTCGGCCATTTCAGCCAGACCACCGGCATTATCTGCAATCGGCCCGTAAGCGTCAACTGCAAGCTGAATCCCGGTTGTAGCAAGCATACCCAGTGCGGCAATTGCTATACCATACAACCCTGAAAAAAAGTAAGCCACAATGATTGCCGCTGCTATAAAAAGTACAGGGAACGTAGTAGACATCATACCTGTGCCCAATCCTGCAATGATATTTGTTGCAGCTCCTGTATTGGAAGCATCAGCAATCCTTTGAGCCGGCTTCTTGTCGACTGCAGTATAATATTCGGTAAGCATTCCTATAGCAATACCTGCCAGAAGACCTGCAATGGTCGCCCAGAAAATACCGGTTGAACTGTATACCTTTGCATCCATAACGGAAAAAGTCTCTGGAGCAATCCCTGTCACAATCGGATAAGTAATAATCGCCATAGCTGCTGCAGCACCAAAAGTGCCAGTATTCAATGCTGTCTGAGGATTTCCGCCCTCCCTGGTCCTTACAAAAAATGTGCTGATCACCGAGATTACAATTCCAGTGCCGGCAAGTATCAAAGGAAGTAAAACCATATTCAGGGAACCGGATGCAGCACCAAGTACCATAGATCCGACAATTGCACCTACAAACGATTCAAACAGATCCGCACCCATCCCCGCAACATCACCGACATTATCACCAACATTATCTGCAATAGTTGCCGGATTACGCGGATCGTCTTCAGGAATTCCAGCCTCCACCTTTCCAACAAGGTCCGCACCTACATCAGCCGCCTTTGTATAAATACCACCTCCCACACGTGCGAAAAGCGCTATCGATGATGCACCCATGGCAAATCCATTAAGAATGGGAAGAACAGTTAAAGTAAGTGCTTCCGTTGTACTTCCAAAAACAGTTGTGTAAATCAGAAACAGCACAGACAAGCCAAGAACCCCAAGACCCACAACAGACATTCCCATGACTGTTCCTCCGGAAAATGCAACAGCAAGCGCCTGGGTAAGACCTCGACGTGCGCCATTGGTAGTTCTCATGTTAGCTGATGTTGCCACCCGCATCCCGAAAAAACCAGCCAGTCCACTGCAAAAAGCACCAACTACAAAAGAAACAGCTACAAGCCGAATACTACCCTGATACCCAATAACAAGTAAAACTGCAACAGCAATAACAAAAAGAGACAAGACTTTGTACTCACGAGACAAAAATGCCATTGCTCCCTCTTTTACAGCCGCCCCGATCTCTTTCATCCTGTCTGTACCCGGATCCTGTTTATTGATCCAGGCAGATTTGAGCAACGCAAATAACAACGCAAGAACACCAGTACCAATAGTTAACCAAAGATACATCTGCATCTTTTCCATTGAACCTCCTGAATGTTTAATAATATTAATGGTATTATCATTTTTTTTAGAGGAAAAAACTGTCTGGTAAAGCTTCTCACAGCAATTCCTAAGTAGAATTAAGGTTAATTTGAATATAGTTTTCTGTCGTAAATAAAGCAATCATGAGTTAACACGTCACTCCAGATCAATTAATGCTGTTTTCAATACTATTCCGAAAAATTCTGCGGCTCTGGTAAAAGGATCTCATCTTTCTCAATCTCATTTTCTTTCCTGTTTTCATCATCAATTTCCTTTTCCATAAAATCATCGTCATCAGAACCGATCTTTTGCTCAGGGATATAATCTGGAACTGGTTCAACCGGTTCCAGACCGATTCCGGTTTCTTTCTTAATTTTCTGGAGAACTTCAGAGGCAGTAAAAGAAACCGCATCATCAGGATCATCAACAAACTGCTGAATAATTGAAACAGCACGCACCTCATTTAATTTGCCAAGTGCAATAATTGTTTCTATTTTTAAATCCCGCATGTTTATTTTTCCCAGAATATTGATCAACATATCAGCAGCCCAACTGTCATTGATTCCACCAAGACTTGAAATCGCAAGTGAACGTAAACGGCTATCTTCTGAAATATCCAGTGCGATTTCATGTAAAACAGGAATAATCTGACTCCTTTGAGATACAAGCCCTTCACGAACTGCCATTACCTCCTGTGGTTCAAACGGCTCCTTTGCAAAAGCTGTTTTCAGTTCCGTAAGTTTTTGTCTGGTAAACAACTTTATTTCACTCTCTTTAATAATTACCGAACTATCTGATTTCAGACCTTCTTTTTCAGGCATTTCCTGGACCATCTTCAAACTGTCTACTTCCTTACGTAGTTGATTAATTGTTTTATTCTGATGCAAAAGGCGATCCTCAAGTCCCTTTAATCCCTCCTTTTTTCCCAAACCGAACCGTTCACTGAATCGCAAACCGAATCGTATTGATGGGCGGGTAAAGGAGTTATCTGCTGATGATACTATAGAGTATCTTCTGTCCCGAAGCATTTCCCCGAAATCAGCTATTCCTGCAAAAACTTCCATTCTGTTTTTCAAAAACCTGTAACTTGCAAACATAGAAAAATGGAATCTTTTATCCAGCCGAAAAGTTTCCATAGAAATATAGAAGCCGCTTCCGAAATATTTTTCCAGTCCCAAAAAAGGATTAAAAATTTCATCACGGTTATATGCCATAGTCTGAATCCCAAGATGAACTCTCAACTTGATTTTTTCGATGTTTTTACCAAGGGCCAGATAGAATTCCGTTTTCAGTGTATCTGCCTCATGATCGCTGAGGTGAGCTTCTTTATGAGAAAAAAGGTTATGAATACCTAAAGCGACAGATGGAACAAAACTGTTCTTTTCATCGAGAATCCTGGCTTTCATTCCACATGTAAACCCACCGGCAAAACCGGCTTCAATGTTTACCCATTCACTTAAACCGAAATTTAAAACTCCTTGCGGAATAAAGATCACCCCTTCGGTGGAATCAAAAATATTGCATCCCTGCATATCGAGAACGAACTTTTTACTCTCAATAAAATCGGCATCAGGGATCTGGTGAAGAGAACTCCAACGGGTTTTGGCATCACTTTGAGAATAAATTATCATACAAAGGACCAGTAAAAGTATCCTTCGACTGGAGCTTTTTGTCATCATTTCCGCCTTCATGTGCGATACCGATGAAAACATTCTTCTGATATTAACCAAACCTGTATCAAAAACCGCAGTTTTACAAAGTACAACCCGCATGGATAAGACTTGAAATTGATTATCAAACTTGTCATTATTCCAGACAAATCAGATAAATTGTACTATCAGGAACCGGGAAGTGCCTTAAAAATATTTCAAATTTTAATGTTTTTCTGATCCGCCTGTTACCTTAATGGAAACGATTAAATTACAATGGATGCGCGAGAACACCTTACCGTAGAGAGGCTTTATGGCTGTGAAGGCCA
>JAAYEB010000160.1 GCA_012728995.1 Fibrobacter sp.
TAAAAAAAGATGGAATAGATTATTATTTTCTTCCGAAAATCATGGGACTTCCGGTAAAGAACAGTATCAGTAAAGCCAAACAGCATCAGTGTACATGCGTTCTTCTTCAGAGTGAAGCTTACTATCTCTCCAGCGCTTTCAGGGAGTTGATAGATGAAAACAAGTTACTTACCCCCCTGTTTGATTTTTCCAATGGACTTCAATCCCAAAAATCTGCGTTCGTTAATCTGGGGAAATCTCTTGGCAAAACCGGCAAGGAATCAGTTACTGCATTTGAAGCTGCAGTTCAGGTACACAATGAGTTTGAATCAAAAATGGCATTTACCGGTAAAGAATTTTTGACTCAACTTGAAAAAGAACCTCAGAAAACCGCTATAGTGCTTTTTGGGCGTCCTTATAATGCATTTGCACGTGAAGCAAACATGGGGATTCCATCCAAATTCAGTTCACGTGCGGTACAGATAATACCATGGGACATGCTGCCATTTACAGATGAATTGTGTGACAGTGATATGTGCTGGGCGTTGGGGCAAAATCTTTTAAAAGCTGCAAGTTTTGTAAAAAACCATCCTCAACTTTTCGCAGCCTGGATTACAAATTTCAGCTGCGGACCGGATTCTTTTCTTGTCGGTTCATTCAGGGATATCATGGGCACAAAGCCATCACTCACCCTGGAACTTGACAGCCATACAGCAGATGCCGGAATCAATACCCGCATAGAAGCATTTTTAGACATAGTTCAAAGATACCGCAAGCTTGGTGAAATTACAGATACGCAAAATGAGTTTATACCATCCAAAGTTGTATTCGAGAATAAAGTACCCGATTATATTACTTCAAATGGAAAACGTGTAAGTTTCAGAAACAACAGGGTACATCTTCTTATTCCCTCCATGGGACGTTTTGCAAGTGAAATCATGGCAGCAGCCATGAAAGGACTTGGTGTTAACTCATCAGCAATTCCGATCTATGATTATGAAGCACTGAAATTTGGCCGCGCAAACACTTCATGCAAAGAATGTCTTCCACTGCTTCTGACAACAGGCGGTCTGCTTAAATACCTCGCTCACAGGAAAAACAATGATGAGCTTCTGGCATATTTCATGCCCTTTACTCCTGGCAATTGCCGCTTTCCGCAATACAGGGCTTTTCTAAACAACCTGATTCGTAAAAAGAAACTTGAAAATGTATGCATCTTCAGCCTTACAGCAGAGAAAGGATACTTGCATGATGCATTCAGTGCAACAGACCGACTGGGGTTCCTCAAAGCATTCATTATTTCTGACGTAATGGATGATATTAAAAACGCACTTACTGTACTTGCACTGGATAAAGAAGAAGCTCATTCAGTTTTTGAAAAGCAGTGGAAAAAAATTACGGACACATTTAATAACGGGCATGTTAAACAGATCTACAACGTCCTTGAAAATATAGCTGACAATCTTGCATCTATTCCACTTAAACATCCGCTTTCCAATGCAAAAAAGGTATCACTGATGGGAGAAATCTTTGTACGGCGCGATGAGTTCTCCTGCAGGGATCTTATGTCTGCACTTGTAAAAAGAGATATCGTGGTTAAAAAATCACACTTTTTCGAATGGCTCAAGTATGTAGATTATATTGTTCATCATGGAATCTACCAGCCGGATTTTACATTCAAATCCAAAGTTCAATTTGCCGTTAAACAGCTTTTACAGAACCGTTATGAACAAAAAATCAAGAAAATTCTTTCCAGATCCAACCTTTACGAGTACGAAACAATAGATATAGAAAAAATTACCACTTATGGGAAAAAATTCTTTGATCTCGAATTTCGTGGAGAATCGATACTCGCTGTCGGCGGTTTCTTTAAAGAGGTACTTCACTCTACTCATGGAATGGTATCAATCGGTCCTTTTGCCTGCATGCCCACACGTGTAATCGAAGCAGTTCTTTCGGTTGAAGCAACACTTGATACAAAAAAATCCTTTAACGACATGAACTCATCTTTACATAACAACAAGCTGGATTCGTTTACTTCACTTCCATTTTTGTCTGTAGAAACAGACGGCAACACTTTCCCGCAGATACTTGAAGCCAGAATTGAGTCGTTCTGTTTGCAGGTTGAAAGGCTGTACAAAACCATACATCAGGGTTAAAAACACAGTGTAACTGCCAGACCGGATCTAAATAAACAGCTTTTTTTATTCGATTCGGTGTACATTTTTTATCAATTACCCCCGGTTATGGTTATATTAATACAATAATCATGTGTGCGGAAAACATCATGATTGCAGCCTCTTATAGGTATAATACCAGGAATATGCTGATTTTAAACGAATAAAACTTCAATCAATTTTAAAGGATCTTTTTCGAGCACTAAACTTTGGAATAATCTATGATCAAAATATGCATTAAATCGATTCTTTTTTCTATAATTCTATCTTTAACTGTTCTTCCATTCAGATCAATATCACAAGAAATCACAGTAACAATAGATCCACTCGAAAGATTTCAGCGATTTGAGGGTTGGGGTACAAGTTTATGCTGGTGGGCAGTTCTCGCAGGAAAATGGGATGATGCAAACAGAAAAGCACTTGTTAATGCGATTGTCGACCCTGATACTGGTCTTGGATATAATATTTTCAGGTACAATATCGGTGGTGGAGACCAGCCCGGTCATGATCATCTGACCAAAGGAAGCGGTGGCGCAAAAGTTCCAGGTTTCAAACCAACAGAAAGTGGTGATTACGACTGGGATGCAGATTCTTATCAACGCAGGATTCTACTTGAAATTAATGAACATGGACAAGATCTTATTTTCGAAGCATTTTCAAATTCCCCCCCCTGGTGGATGACCAAAAGTGGCTGCGTTTCTGGAAATAGTGACGGATCGGATAATCTCAAGGAAGATTATTTTGATGATTTTGCAGATTACCTTTCTGAAGTAGTAAAATATTACAAAGATACGTGGAATATTACATTCAGGACTGTAGAACCATTCAATGAACCGAGCGCAGGGTGGTGGAAATCAATGGGGGATCAGGAAGGTTGCGGTTTTAAGAATAATCAGTCAAAAATGATTAAAGAGCTTGGGAAAGCACTTGTTGCAAAAAATCTTTTTGGAGCGACATCAGTAAGTGCTGCAGATGAATCTTCGATTGATCAGGCCCTGACAAGCCTTAACGGTTATGATACTGAAGCTTTGGAATACCTGTCTCAAGTCAACACACACAGTTATTCCGGCCATAATTCCAGAACTCAACTTGCATCAAAAGCCTCATCACTGGGTAAAAGAGTCTGGCAGTCGGAATCCGGGCCATTGCACAAAAATGATAACAGCCATATAGCATTATGGATGGCTGATGTGATAATCAGGGATATTCGTGATCTTAAAGCCGAAGCCTGGATAGACTGGCAGGTGAGCGATCCTGCAGAAAACTGGATGTCGATAAATGCGGATCACCGGAATCAGAAATTTACGTACAAAAGTCGTTTTTACATGCATTGTGCATTCAGCAGATTTATTCGTCCCGGATCGCATATAATCTCAAGCGATAACGACAATACAATTGCTGCGCTCACCAAAGACAGCTCATTGGTGGTTGTAATAAGAAACGGAACCGGTAATGATAAAATGTATTCCCTGGATTTATCGAAATTCAGCCATACAGGCAAAACTGTTAAAGTATATCAATTCAGTCTTCCTGGTGACCTGAAGCCTCTGGCTGATATGCAATTGCCCGATAATAACCGGCTTTCAATAAATTCGCCGTCACAAACAGTTACTACCTGTGTTTTTTCCAATGTTTCTTCACCACCCTGTACGCCATCAGAGATTACCTCCTATGTAAAAATTAACAGTCAACCATGGCAGGAAACCACGAATGTCACGTTAAATGCTGGTGATACACTTAAATTTGGTCCTCAGCCATTAAGTAATGGTTATTGGAGCTGGAAAGGTCCACAGGATTTTAAATCTGAAAACAGGGAAATAACTATCAGAAATATATCCAAATCACAAGAAGGAGATTATGTTGCTGCATTTTGTAATTCTCAGGGATGCACAAGCAGTGTAGTTATTAATGTAACCGTATATGATCCAAGCAAGATCATAAACAAAGAAAATTCCAGGAACAAATATGATAACAGAATATATTTCAGAGGTAATAATCTGACAGTGATATCTGATTATCAATATCCACTTACGATTCAGGTATTTACCTTAAAGGGTGTATCTGTATACAAGAAAACAATTTTCAAAAATGTAACAACTCCGGTTTTTTCGGGTATACCCTATGGTAATTTTATAGTACGAATTAGTACAGAATCGGGTAAACCTGTTTTTGAAAAAATGCTGGTTAATTTGTTCTGATTTGAATTTTAAAAACATTCAATAAAAGATTTTTTACACTGTATTTGAAAATATAATAAACAAATTTCAAACCTGATTAAAAATTTTATACCAAAACGAATTTTATTTCACCAAAAATCTTTGTTTCTATGACAATCAGGGTATTTTTACCGATTTTCTTTACAATACAATCATTATTTAATGTAAAGGTTTATTTTCGTTGTCCGGTATATTCGTGGGGCCCATATAAGGTATTTGAGTCGTTGCCCTTGTGGCTTACCCCCCCAGGTATCTTTTTTTCTGTATCCGCATGCTTTTTTTGTCCTCTGGTTTCATCATTCCTGCAGATACGTTGCAGTCTCGTAACCTGTTCGTACAATTCCCGAATTCGTTTGTTCCGGAAGCATGAAACAAACTGATAAGGGGGGATCTGTAACTGAATGTTTGCGGGTTTTTGTAATATGAAGGAATCTGTTTCCGGTTCGGAATAACTTATCCATCTTATAAATATTCGACAAAGTCAATTTACTGTTTCTGGAATACATTGATTTTATTAGAATTATGAAGCTTTGAAGAAATACCCCCGACAGGATTCGAACCTGTGGCACCAGGTTTAGGAAACTTGCCTGCGGCAGTATCTTCTATCATTAATTTCAATGACTTATAATTCGTGAGGCTCCGGTGGCGACCGTAGAGGTCTACGGTTTTGGGTGAAATATCGATTTTTAAGCACTCGTGACAAAAAAAGCAGAGATGCATCTCGTTACCATATGATGGTACTGAGATATAATTTGCTGCTTTTTTATTTACTTTTAGTTGATGTTCCCTTCAAACGGGATGGTTTACTATTGCGCATTTCCTGCCGTTCCGCAAGGAATTTGCCGAATTTATATGGGTCATTGTCGAATTCCTTGAAAATTTTCCGCCGTGTCTCGCGGATTTCTTCAACAACCGGGTCTTTGGAGTAACTCATAATTCGCGTCCTAATGAATTATTGAACTGAGGAAAACTGCAATTTTCTTTACATCCGTATTTCGTGTGAACTCTAATTTTATACCACCCATTCCGGAAACCCAGAACTCAAATTCCGTATCAATGTCAAATGTACCTGCGGTTTCAACAGAATACCCGTTAAACTTGGAATAAGGAATACTGTAATATTTCTTCTTTTTCCCGGTTAAACCCTGAACATTGATGATAATAAGCCGGAAATTAGTAAAAATTGCTCTATCTCTCATTCCTTTATATGAAAGATATACCTGTTCATTCTCAATAAGCATAAATTCATACATATCCCTTGCATCTTCCAGTGAGACTTCACTCAAAGCGATAATTTTAGTATCTTGTAATGACATGATAAAGGACTCCTGCTAAAATTGGAATAGAATAAAAATGAATTGCGGTACAAACAAAATTGAAACTCTTTTATTTTATTCATTGGATGGATAAAAGTGCATATTTTTAGTAAGGCCAAGGGGTGAAAAATGGAAACACGAGATGAAATTCTTGAATTTTTAAGAGAGAATCGGGAGTTACTGAAAAACCACTTCTACATTACAAAGATTGGTCTTTTCGGCTCTTTTGCCCGTGGTGAGCAGACAGCCCAAAGCGATATTGATCTTATTATTGAACTCGATGCCCCCGATACTGATGTACACGTCCTGAAAAACAATATCCGTGAATTTTTTATTTCACGTTTCAACCGTGGAGTTAATCTCGCTCGGGAAAAATACCTACGACCGTATGCCCGCGATATGATACTTAAGGAGGCTATTTTTGTCTGAAGAAAAGAACCACCTTTCCCTCATGAAAATTCTCGATGCCGCAGAAAGTTTTCTCGCACTCAGGTTAATTCTTGATGCCGCAAAAAAGATTTCTGATTTTTCCCGGCCATTCTCAAATGCGGATGATCTTTTCACCGATAAAAAGAGCTTTGATGCCGTCTGCATGAATTTTGTAGTTATCGGAGAGATGGTTGAACGGATTTCAGATAAGTTCAAACTGAAATACAGTACAATCGACTGGAAAAACATAAAAGGGCTTCGAAACATTATTGCACATGATTTTTTCGGGGTTGATGCAGAGGAAATCTGGAGTATTGTTAAACTGCATATTCCCGCATTGATTGAATCGATTCAGAAAATCACCAAATAGTAATGTTACCTGTAGGTACTACTGCGAAGCCTGCGAGCGTAGGGTATTTCTGTTTTGCGGCCAAACTACCGACTGAGCAGCTAAAAGCCCGTCGCGGTGGTAATACGTGCGGAGCATGTTACCGCTCTTCCAACCGGCTATCTGGCATAATGCCCGTTCCGGTGTTCCGGCATTGAGAAGCTCGGTTGCGGCATTGTGGCGGGTATCGTGGAAATGTGCATCCTTTAAACCGGCAATCGTAAGACAGCGACGCATTGCCCGGTCAAAATCTCCGAGTGGCAGATACTTGTCATGTTTTTTCACGTACCTGAAAAAGAGCCACGGGCATTTTTCCACTGGCGGCAGAGTACGGAAATAGGTCGTGAGCCATCCCGGCGGAATTGGTTTCCAGCTTCCACTTTTACACTTTGCGATTTCATCCGGGACATAGATAACATTATTGATAAGATCAAGATGTTCGCGGGTAAGTGCCGACAGTTCCGATTTCCGACAAGGTACTTCAAAAGCCAACCGGATAACTGCCGAAAGATGGGGTGCTTCCTGATCGACAATATTTATGAGCCGTTGCCGTTCAAGGTCGGTAAAAACTCTATCTCTGGGAATAACCTTGAGAATTTCCATTTTCTGTAACGGATTAGATTCAAGCAGACCGTCGGTCACGCAGAGATTGAGTGCAGCTTTCGCCATTATGGTGTAATGATTAACGGTCGTATTGGCAAGCGGTTTTCCTGTCTGGCGGGAAATCCGGTGTCTGAGATTAACCCAGTAACGCCGGAAATGTTCACGTATTTTTTCTATCGGAACATGGCTTAAATCCCTTTTCATCTCGTCAAATGCATACGGTGCGGAAATGCTGTTTTTCCGTGCTTCGTAATAATAATCGAGCGCCTGACCGAACGTGACGATTTTTGTAGCTGAAAGATGAACACTTGCATCGGCGATTTCACGGAGACGCTGACGGAGTTCATAGTATTTTTCCTCTGCCGCCTTGCGGGTTCCCGTGAACGTATGGCGTTGACTATGCTCCCGGTTATCTTTCCATACCCGGATGAGCAGAACCCATTTACGCGGCCCGATCTGTGTAATATTCATTCCCATGCTGAAACCATCACTGTTCGAAATATTGACTATCGATAATTATAATATAGCATGGAAATAATCTAATGTAAAGATTTTCCATACGACACTATCTGATCTTGACTGCTTTCCGGTTGATCTTCAGCACAGGTTGAAGTAATTTACCGTTCAGTAGATGACGGTCAATTTCATCCTTTGAAAACCTCCAACTTCCCCCGACCTTTACCGCTCCGGGTATGCGGCCGGTATGACGGTATTTTTCAACGAACTTGATTGATATATTCATGTAGTCCGCAAGTTCTTTGCTGGTCAAAAATTCTTTTTCCATCATGTTTCTCCCGTAATTGATTTCTTAACCTCAATTGGTTGATATTCCGGTTTTGGATTTCTCTAAATATTCGTCTATTCCACGTAATAGAATTCTATATGCCTCCTCTGGATCAGATGGCTTACCGTTTTCCACAAGGTACCTGTTGAGAAACAGAGCACGAAATTTTTGTTCTTTGGAAAACGATAACCAGACATAGACACAAACTGCTATTAACGGGTAGTATTCTGTACCAGTCAAACAGAATAGATATTTTAAATAAAGATTATTAACCTCTTCATGGCTTATTTGTTCAGGACGATCATAATATTGAAACAAATAGTTGAATACATGCAATGGGTTTATCGTTTGTTCAAATGCATCAACGATGATGTCGATTTCCAACTGATCAGCTTTTACTTCATGCAGTTTTTTGGTCACATCAGCAATATCCATGTGGTGTTCTCTGTATAGATATTCTTTATCCATTAATAAATTCTCCTTTATGAAATGTAAAAAATCTGATTAGTATTTCAACCAATTTTAAAAACCTTGAACTAATCAATAGACGGTCCCTACGAGTTACCCGCTTGAAAACCCCTCTCAAAGTAACTAAAACAGCTTTGCAGGATTGCAGGAAGTGAAACCCTGTTTTGTGAAAAAGTCTTATAAACAATAGTTGTAAATACTTTCATTAAAACCGCCATTTGACATCCGCACATCCTGCAAGTTAATCGTTCTTTTCCGTTTTGGGTATCTTACATGATGTTTTCTCCGTTGATTTCTCCTTCTTCCTTAATTCAGGAATGTGGTAAACTGTTGTTCGTGTCCGATCCATTAACTTGGTTGCACCGGTAACCTTTTCGATGTGTGCCCATATTCTCCCGATTCTGACACCGATCTGTTTTGCCGATATCTTGTAGAAATAGCTTCCAATACCTTCTTTTTTTCTGATTAAATCAAGTAGTTCTGAAGCAGTACCTTTGAATCCTGTAGTATTATGAATATCGAGCAGTACCGAACCCAAGGAATCATTCTGAAGGCATACCATACCTTTATCAGCTTCGGCTGCTTTCAATGCCTTGATTGCTGCTTCCTCCTCACCTAATGCACGGCCGATCCGAACGGCGAAATCAGCGAAATCGGGGTGTCGTTTATTCAATCCTTGAGGAACTGGTTTATTATCTGCAAGTGCCTTTTTCAGGATAGTACAGAGCCAAGACATCACGCCATCGCGGTTATTCCGTATTTCCAGAGTCAAACTTGCATCGGCAGTATCGGAAACAAGCCGTTCCAATCTGATAACAAGTGCCCTGTCCGCTAAACCGGCATCTGAAGCAAACAATGGATTTGCAGATGTAAGTGTGATCCATGCATGTGGATAATAGGAGGCTATGGCATCATTGGGGTAAAGTTTACGTTTCTTATATGGTGTTCCTGTAGATGCTACCGCGATGTTATCAGGCAGCCACTTGATATGGGAGTCAACATTGTCGACCAATGCAATTCCACCGAAATTCAGCACTACCCAGAAATCCTGTTCCCCTTCACGTTCTTTTGGACAGAGAGCGTTTTGGGACATGCCGAAAAGATGGAAAATATTCCTGATAATACAGGTTTTGCCGGAACCGACAGGACCAATAATAACCAGTACCGGTTTGTGAAGTGGATTTGTCGGACAAGAAATAAACCATAATTTCAAGAGCATTCGGGCATGTGGGGATACAGTCGAAAGATTCTGGAATAATTGCAATCTATCAAAAGGATCGACAGGATCGGTAAACGTCCACTCATGTAAACAGGTGAACGGAGTGAATAAAATGCCATCGGTGCCGTTGTCAACTGTTTCAATTGTATCGGCGGAAATACGTACAATTTTATTAGGGCCACAGGAAAGGTATATTTTTCCGTCTTTCTTTGCCCAATAGAGGCTTACATTGATTTCCTTTGCCCTGTCGGATAAAGCTTCATTTTCAATATCCTTCAGTATAAATGAAAACAGTTTTGATGCCCGATTGACGCGAAGGGTATCACTGAGCCATGAAAGGAAATTGTCGTTCTGAATCAGAAATAATACCTTCAAGGCCGAATTAAAAAACATTGCCGACGAAAAATCATTATCAGGTGTATGATAAAAAGTGCCAATAGTCCGAAGCCATTCCCGTACCGCTTCTCCGCATTGCTGGTGGCGTTCATCAGGTGTCAGATTTTTGTTCTGAGTAATGGAAAAAAGGACAGCATGAATATTATCGTCAGAATTTACTACCTGATTTGAGATAGGTAGTTCTATCTTTACAACAAATAGATAACTTTGTAAAATATCCAGAGTACCACTACCATGTTGAATGTAAAGGTCACGAACATCATACCCCGCTGGCTTACCGGCAGGCCATTTGATATGTTTAATTTCAAATGCTACATTGCGGAGCAGGCCAACAACCTTTTTAATACCGTTTCTGCCTGCTTCGTCATTGTCATACACTATGTAAATAGACTTGCCAGTAAAGTGTTTTGCCCAATCTTGTTTGATTGTATTTGCACCCGGAACCGCGACTGTACACAATCCAAGTTCACGCATGGCGAGCATGTCCCAGATGCCTTCGCAAAGATAGACTTTATCGGCATTTAATTTTTCAAGACCGTATAAATAAGTTGGAAAGCCCTTCAGGCAAAACGGTTTTGATAATTTGCCGTTTATTAGCTTGCAGGTGTAAACTGTATGGAGCTTGCCGTCCGGTTTATACGCCGGAATGATGTACTCACCAGTTTGAGGGTTATAACCGATTCCGGTACTCCGCAAGGTTTCGGGTTTTAGATGCCGATTACTTGCAAGCTGAATTTCAGGAGTGCCGAAGAAGCTTTTTTGGAAGGAAGGTAACAGCATTTCAATGAATGAAAGCTGATTGCCTTTTTTGCCACAGTGGTGACATATCCACAATCCATTTGAATTGTTGATATAGAAATGGTCTTCTTTGCCGCAAAAAGGGCAATCAGTAATAGCTTGTGTACCATCACCGGAGAAATGATTCGGAGTAACATTAAATTTTTTAAAAAAAATTGAGATTCCATTATTGATATCATGCATATTTTTTATTCCCCATAAATTGAAATAGCCAATACAATCGGTAGCTCACAATGTGAACTACAACAAAGATATTTGGTTGTACGGGGGAATGGATTTATGAAACTTTACGAAACTTTACGGCGAGAATAAAACTTTAATGGGGGCGCGAGATCCACAAAATCATCAGATCATCAATGTCGTTAAAGGCTTCTTTATCTGTTTGTGAAAGTTGTTTAGATTGTTGAATACATTTCCGCGCCAAAGGAAATAAAGTTACATAATGTAAACGAGGGGTATTTGTGTTTTGGTCTTCACAACATTCATGGAAAAATTTACCGAGAGGCTTTTGTGGATTGCTAATAATTGACGGATGTATCTCAAGTTTATCAGAAAGTTCTGTTGGGGTAACAGGTGGTGTATATTCGTCTGCCGAGAACTCAGAATAATAATTGTTGAAAATGGGATCATTTAAAAAAAAGTCTACAACCTCTTCTGGGATGTCGAAGCTATACCGCGCTCCTCCTGCCATTTCTGCAAAAAGGTTTTCATATCTCTCTGGTTCCGATTTGAATCGAATTCGAACTGGTAATGGTGGAAGGTCTGAGTTTTTAATATTTCTGAAAGGAGCAAACATCTTCTGTATAAGATTCTGGTTCTGACTAAAGAACTTGCCCCATAACAGCATTTTTATACTTGAGTCGGTTTCTTCGACTTTGTCAAATCGCATAAAATTGAGTAGCGCAATACAGGCATTTCTGAATATTTCTTTGTTTTTGGGTCGATTGCCTGAATTTTTAAGGAGTGGTTCAATTTTCTCCCAATCAGTTTTATACTCTGAATGATATTGATTAACGATTTTATCCCTTTGCAGATATTTCGCTTCTGCTTCTTTTATGTACTGCTCATTAGGATTTTTCATAGAATACAACCACTGTTTTAATTGAATGATGTAAAAAAACCGGTATGGTGTACCGGTCATTTTTATACCATCAATCAAAATAATTCCCGAATCTACCGCATGCCCGGATGAATCCACAACTGACCTTCATTTTTAAGCAGATTCTCGTACATCTCGTAGGTGAAATTCGCCCAAACCACCTTTTGGGCCACCTTACGGTACAAAACCAGCTTCGCCGCCTGAGAAACGGTTTCCTGCCCGTAACTGTTGATAAAAACAGTATGCGGCCGAAGCATGCAACTCTGGATTTCGTTTAAAGCAGGGTCAGCATAGATTTCTTTCATGATATCCATCGCTTTTGACAGCATTACAATTTTTCTATCATTTATGGTGTACTCAATATCCGCCCGATAGCCTCCCTGATCCACAAAAATTGAATCCAGTTTAACGCTTATACTATCGCCACCGGATTTTTTAACTATCTGGCTGATTTTTTCTTCCCGTGTTACAGGAGCAGAAGCGGTCTTTTCAGGTTCTGGAGATAATGAAACAATCAGGATTATCAGGGCGACAAAAGCGGCACTTGAAATGAGCAGATAACGGGCGAATTTCTGGAATTTTGTTTTTGGTGCTGACATTGAGACCTCCATTATAATGAAATGTGAACTTATCCTGAAAACAGCACCTTTCCCCAAATAAAAAGGCGTCACTTCACGACATCCCGAACCGAGGTACTGGCATACCTGACTTCCAAGACGAAGGAAGGACGCCCATATATGGAGCGCCCTGTCCTCCTGTTTCGGAAGTCTTGAAAAGTGCCAGTTTTCGGTTTCGGAACAAGGAGAAAAGACTGTTATGTTATTACTATTTTAAATTACAAAATTATTGTTAGTGACCTCCCGAAATTCAAATCAGTTAAAAAGTTATAAAAAAAATCATACGATAAAAAATACAATAAAGCACAATTTGATAAAAATGGATTATTTGTTTGATTAAAGACTTTAGTAACAAGCGCAAAAAAAAACAAAAAACCGGTGGGGGCTGGAATAATATCAAGAATTACTTCTTGACTTTAGCCCAGAAACGAAAACATTTCCCGCGCTTCGGGTAAATGATTCGTCCTTTTCGCCGAATATATTTGGCAAAAACCAAAACATATCCGGGCTTGAACGATTTCTCGTTTCCCATGTTTCTCACCTCCTTTCATCAATTTATGTACCTTCACCACCGCCCTCACCTGAGTGCATCTTGTTGTAAATGCACTCAGGAAGGGGGGCGAGAGTAGCCAAAAAAGATGAAAGGTAGAGAAACAAAGCGGCACCTACCTTCCCACCGGTATTTCAAGATAATCCATACTGAATTGCCTTGAAATTTTCAATTCAAATCATTTTATGTCTATGTCTTCAACCTCCATCCAATATCCTGCGAGCATTCCGCATAAACCGAACCAGAACGCATGTTTTGGAGATACCATTGTACCGAAACCAGTTCCAATCAATCCGAATGAAACCATGGATTTTATTCAATATTGTTCCATTTCTGTTTTTGAATATGGTGCCCTTCTTAAACCGTGTTTTCTTCTGATTGTACGTGTTGATTCGGTACCCTTTTCCAGATTACAGGAAATACATGCCGGAAAAAGGTTGTTTAAATGATCTGTACCTCCAAGAGCTTTCGGGTGTGAGTGTTCAATGTGCCATGCCCCCCGAGTGCCATGTTTTCCATATTTCGAGAAAGCGAGTGATTTTCTACAAAGGTGGCACCTGCCTGCGGTTTTATCGAAAACCGAATTAAGAACCTCATTTTTGAAACTCATGCATACCTCTTTATCCAACCGTCCAGACTGTTGCAGGTAATCCCTCTTGCTGAAGTAATAATTCAGCATCTGTCTTGGCAGACGCTTGCACAACCAGTACAAAGAATTTGCCATGTTCTTTGGCGTTTGCGGTAAAAAGCAGACGCTGACTTTTTGAATGCTCACTTGTTAATGTTGAAACTGTCTCAACCTCGAATAAATAGGTCATTCTATTTTTTTGTGCAACGACATCTGGTATATGACCATTTCCTGTGTTCTGCCAATAAATCAATTCAGGATGATTGTATCCAACGATATCAGCTTGGATACCAACAAACCCGTTCCCGTCAAGATACGAAACAAGCTCTCGAACCATATAATCGTGGTCAAGTTCGGTTATTGTATTCCAGTAATTCAAGATAAAATCCTTTCGTTATTAATGTACCCGGTCTCTCGGTGGGCAAGGATCATTTCCATAAGAATCCCGGTCACGTATCTGCCCATGCCGATTGTGAATGAATAATTCCTTCTGTTGGTTCCGGGCTATTTCCCGTCCAGCTTCAATTGCTTCCGCCTGTGTTGAATGAAGTGAAGTGAAGCGTTCAGCTCCGGCACCTTTTACTCCCCATTCTTTTCCGTGTGGCACTACATGTTGATTCCTGCTCATTGCAAGGCCTCCATTAGTTGTGGTTTTAAGATATTTTTGTTCATGGTATGAAAATATTCTGTGAGAGCATTAATGTCAAACAAAATATTATGTTGTTACTAATAACGGTTGTTAGAAATAACATTTTCAATTGATTGTCTCCGGGTTTCATTCTATTTTCATGGTATATGCCTCGAAAAAGAATAGACCGGATTTATTCCCAGATCGGTTCCCGCATTCGGGATATCCGTAAGACCAAGGGGCTTTCGCAGGAAGACCTTGCCAAAGCAGTATCTCTTGAACGTCCCTCAATGGTGCTGATAGAAAGCGGTCGTCAGAAACTTCCGATAGACCGTCTTTATGCAATTGCCCGTGCTCTTGATGTACAGCCAAAAGAACTGCTTCCTTCGCTTGCGGATATCTTCGGGGAAAATGGCGAAGCTCCGGTATTCGTTCATGGTGGCGCAGTAATGGAAGAAAGCGCCATCTATGAAATAAGGGAAATTGTAGAGAAAAAGAAGAAACTGCAGAAACGAAAGGCTAAACAATGAGAAAAGGCACTGTCGAAAGAAGGGCTCAGATTCTCATCCGCAACCTTGGAATTGATGACTGGCCTGTAAATGTTGAAGGTATTGCCGATAAATTGAATGCCGATGTCGCAGAAGCGGATTTGCCGGATGATACGTCCGGTGTTCTTGAGAAAGTGCACAATGGCAGAAGCATGATTGTTGTAAACAAGCGACACGCAAAGGTACGGCAGCGATTTACTATTGCACATGAATTGGGACACCTTCTTTTTTCCGACCGTTCCGGGCTTTATGTCGATAAAAAGATATTCTTCCGGAATGGCCACTCGCAGGATGCTACCGATGAAGCTGAGATCACCGCAAATACTTTTGCCGCAGAATTGCTTATGCCGACGCCGTTTGTAAAAAAGGCACTCCAGAAATACATGTGCACCGGTGGTCTTGATTCAAGCGAAGACATCATCGGTGAACTGGCAAAAGACTTCAACGTCAGTTCAATTGCCATGAGTATAAAACTTCAGAACCTCGGGCTTTCCTTTTGATCCGGATTTCGGCATGATGAATAAACGTAAAATTCTCGAATGTCTTACAAGAACCGTTCTGCTTGAAACGGCACAGGCGTTCGATGTTTCCGGACTATCCGGCAAAAAACGTGACGATATCATAAGCGAACTGATGCGGATTCGCTCTATCCCGGCAGAAGCGATTCTTGATTCCCTGCCACTTTCTCATCTGAAAGATATATGCAGGGAATACGATATCAAACCGCAGTCATGGCGTAAGAGCGATATAATAAACGCCATTGCAGGAAATGCTGCAAGCCCGGCTCCTGAAACCAGAACCCGCCCCGAAAAACAAAAATCAAGCAAACCTGTAATTACCGACATGAAAACGATAAAAGAGAAGGTGCGTATGCCCAGAGATAACGGCAGCAAGAAAACCATCGAACAATACACCCACAACGAGCAGGAGCGCCTGAATAATCCGCCCGTAGGGCTGGTAACCCCTGATACCGATAAAGACGGTGCAAAAAAGCAGTACCAGTACGACCCGCACCTCGATCCGCAACTGGTCTGGGCAGGAAAAGCAGAACATACCAGTTTTGAGGTGCCTACTGTGAGTCTGCATGTACATGAACGGATCGACCCCAAGCGGATCATCGAGCAGGTACGTAAAGAAGAAAAACCGGGTGCAGAACAGATGTCGCTGTTTGCCGAGCAGGAAAAACGGCCGTTACGTGAAGCCGTGGAATTTTACAAACACAAGGACGGATGGACAAACCGGCTGATTGCCGGAGACTCGCTGCTGGTGATGAATTCACTGCTTGAAAAAGAGGGCATGGGGGAGAAAGTGCAGATGGTGTACTTCGACCCGCCGTATGGAATCAAGTATGGGAGCAATTTTCAGCCGTTTGTGAATAAGAGGGATGTGAAGGATGGTAAGGATGAGGATTTGAGTAGTGAGCCGGAGATGATAAAAGCATTCAGGGATACTTGGGAACTTGGATTACATTCTTATTTGACATATTTAAGAGATAGAATATCTATCGCAAAGGGATTGTTGAACGAAAAAGGTTGCATTTTTGTGCAAATCAGTGATGAAAATGTGCACCATGTACGCGAAATTTTAGATGAAATATTTGGTAGTTCAAACTACTGTGGAGAAATCATTTTTAAAAAGACAAGTGGATCATCATCTACCCTCGTAGGAACAATTAATGATTTTTTACTTTGGTATGCCAAAGATAAATCATGTATAAAATTCCATACTATTTTCAAAGAAAAATTACTCGGCGGAGAAGGAACATTAGAATACAAAAATGTTGAATTGCCCGATGGAACAATACGTAGAATCACTGAAGAAGAAATTTTAAATCCGCAAAAACTTCCAAACGGTGCAAGAATTTTTGTCGCTGATCCTGTTGTAAGTGAAGGTGGTGGTAAACCAGAAGAAAGAACTCTCATCTTTAGTGATGGTAAAAATCAATATAAAATTGATTGCGGACCAAAACGGCATTGGAAAACAACCGTATCAGGTATGAATAGATTATGGGAAGTGGGTCGGTTATTAAAACGTGAATCGCTTCGCATATACAAACGATATTTTGAAGATTTCCCTTATATTCCCTACAATTCTATGTGGGATGATACTCGCGGTGAAACTGATATGGAATATGTTGTTCAAACATCTCGAAAAGTAATTGAACGTTGCCTCTTAATGTGCACCGATCCTGGAGACCTCGTACTTGACATTACATGCGGTTCAGGTACGACTGCATTTATTTCAGAACAATGGGGAAGACGCTGGATTACCTGCGACACATCTCGTGTTGCCATTACGCTTGCAAAACAGCGCCTAATGACCGCCAGTTTTGACTTTTATGAACTGTCACAGCCAAGAGAGGGTATTGCATCAGGCTTCAAGTATAAAACTGTTTCGCATATTACGCTCAAGTCAATAGCCAACAATGAACCACCACCGCAAGAAGTCCTTTATGACCAACCCTTAATCGACACCAAGCGTAAACGCATCACCGGCCCCTTCACCGTCGAAGCCGTCCCCGCCCCGACCGTCAAATCATTCGAAGAAATCGAAACCTCCGACATCGGTATTTCCGACGCATCAGTTACCCGTTCAGGTGAAACGCTCCGTCAGTCCGAATGGCGGCAGGAGTTGCTTAAAACCGGCGTTCGTGGTAAAAATGGGCAATATATCAAATTCAGCCGTATCGAACCAATGAGCGGTACACTTTACCTTCAAGCCGAAGGTGAAACCACATGGTGCGATGCAGGAGCAAACAGCGTTGCCGAACCACCGGCACACTGGAAACCGCAAAAGGTGCTTATCTGCTTTGGCCCGGAACATGCCCCGCTCGAACAGCGAATGGTTGAAAACGCATGGCAGGAAGCCCGCGCATTCCGCCCCGATCTGCTCCTGTTCTGCGCATTCCAGTTTGACGAGGAAGCGGCAAAGGATATCGATGAATTACCGGCAAGCGCGACCGGCATGCAACTGCTCAAGGTGCAGATGAACGCCGATCTTCTTACGGATGATCTGCGCAAGAAACGCTCAAGCAACGAAAGCTTCTGGCTTATCGGGCAGCCAGAAGTTGAACTGAAAGAGATTAAAAAAGGCGAGCATAAAGGCAAGTATCAGGTAGACGTGCTCGGTTTCGACTACTACAACCCCAAAACCGGAAATGTCGAATCGGGCGGAAAACACCAGATCGCCATGTGGATGCTTGACACTAATTACGACGGGCGAAGCCTGTTTCCTTCACAGGTATTTTTCCCGATGGCCGGTGCCAGCGAAGGTTGGGCGACACTTGCCCGTAACCTCAAGGCCGAAATCGATGAAGAGAAAATCGAGGCATTCCGCGGCACGGAATCAATTCCCTTTGAACCGGGAAACCGCAAATGTGTAGCCGTAAAGATTGTCGATGACCGGGGAATCGAGAGTTTGAAAATTATCAGGCTTTGAAATAGATAATTGTGGCGAATCTGCCATAATATAATAAACTCATTTGGTTGGGTTTGTAAATGGTACTTCTCCAGAATGAAATTTCGTAGTATTACAGCTATAAAATGAACTGGAGAATTGGTGCTGCCAGACTGAAATGTAAACCATGCCAAATAGATACCACTTAACGAAAATTGAATACTGATAATTGAAAGAATACCTATGGCAAAAATGGACGTTAAAGGGCACGAAATTACCGTGGTCGCCATGCAGGACGAAGATTACATTTCCCTTACCGATATGGCCCGGCATAAGAATCAGGAAAGTACGGGAATCGTGATAACGCACTGGATGAGTACACGGTACACGATTGAGTTCATGGGAGTATGGGAGCGGCTGAATAACCCCGGTTTTAATGTTACGGAATTCAGTAACATTAGAAATGAGAGCGGGAGCAATGGCTTTGTATTGTCATCCAGAAACTGGATAGAAAAAACCAATGCAATTGGTATCGTGGCAAAAACCGGCCGTTATGGCGGCACGTATGCCCACAAGGACATTGCCTTTGAATTCGCTTCATGGATTTCGGTAGAATTCAAGCTGTATCTCATCAAGGAATTTCAACGGCTCAAGGAAGAGGAGCAGAAACAGCTCGGCTGGGACATCAAGCGCAATCTCGCCAAGATTAACTACAGGATACATACCGATGCCATAAAAGAAAATCTCATCCCGCCTGAACTGACAAAGGCCCAGATAAATCTTGTGTACGCAACCGAAGCGGATGTACTCAATATGGCGCTATTCGGCATGACTGCGAAGCAGTGGCGGGATGCCAACCCCGGCCAGAAGGGAAACATCCGCGATTATGCGGACGTAAATCAACTGGTCTGCCTGTCCAATATGGAGAATCTGAACGCCCTTTTTATCAATGAAGGTGTTTCACAACCGGAACGTCTTGCAAAACTGAACAAAATAGCGATACAGCAGATGCGGTTGCTTACCGAGAAACCGCTGCAACCCCTGCTCGAACAGAAAAACAGGAAACGGTAATGCCGCAAACAACCATAGACAAACTGATAATCAATTCGCCGTATGAAGAACCGTCACGTCACTGGTCGTATGACCGGGAGAACCGGGTTTTCAATCTGGCAGATGGCCGCCGTGAAGCGGGATATGTGATTGCTTCCCCGCAATCAAAAGCATTCGATGATCCCGGCCTTTTTGTTCCCATAGAACTTGCAAATAAGATACGGCCACGGGTTAAACAGTGGCGCGAGAGCGGGTATCCGGGCATTACCGGAATTACCAAGCGGCTGCTTGAACACTGGAAGGATCCGGAAGAACGCAAGGAACGCAGGTTTTTCTTTTGCCAGCTTGAAGCGATAGAAACACTCATCTGGCTGACCGAAGCGCCGGATGCCGAAAAAGTCGGCGTTGACATTCCCGGTGATGGCGGAGAATTTGTACGGTGGTGCAGCAAGATGGCGACCGGTTCCGGAAAAACGATCGTCATGGCAATGGTTATCGCATGGCAGATACTCAACAAGGCTGCAAGTCCGCAAGACAAGCGGTTTTCAAAAAATATTCTTATAGTGGCTCCCGGACTTACGGTAAAAAGCCGGCTTTCAGTTCTCAACCCCAACAGTGAAGGCAATTACTTTGAAGTTTTCAATATTATTCCGCATGCCCTGTTTGACCGGCTGCGGCAGGGAAAGGTGCTGATCCACAACTGGCATACGCTGTCATGGGAAACCGACGAGAAAATTGCAAAAAGAAAATCGGTTGACAAGCGTGGCGCAAAGAGTGATGAAGCTTATGTTCGCGAAGTCCTTGGCGATATGGCTGATGCCCGGAACATTCTTGTCATTAATGACGAGGCACACCATGCATGGCGCCTTGCGGCCATGAGCAAAACAAAGGGACTCAAGAAAGAGCAGGAAGAGGCGACCGTATGGGTTGGCGGCCTCGACCGTATTAATCGGGCGAGGGGTATTCTTCGTTGTCTCGATTTTTCGGCGACACCATTTGCGCCATCCGGTAAACAGAGTCAGGAAGAGGCACTGTTTCCATGGATTATCTCGGATTTCGGCCTCAATGATGCCATAGAAGCAGGGTTGGTCAAAACTCCCCGTGTCGTCGTTCGCGATGACAGCATTGTCACAAAGGATATCAAGTCCCGTCTCTACCATATTTACATGGACAACGATGTGAAGGACGATATTAATCGTAAAGCAGAAGAGTCGGAACCGCTGCCGGACTTGATGATAAATGCCTATTACCTCCTTGGAAAAGACTGGCTGGAAACGCGCAATGCATGGCAAGAGGCCGGGTTTCCCATTCCGCCGGTCATGATAACCGTTGCCAACAGGACGGAAACATCCTCCCGTATCAAATATGCTTTCGACCACGGAGAAATCCAGATACCGGAACTGTGTGACCCTTCGAAAACACTTCAGATAGACAGCAAGGTTCTTGACGAAGCTGAATCGCAGGAAGAGGCTGAAGAAATAGTAGCCACTACCGACACGAATGAAGATAACACGGACGACGATGAGCCGAAAGAGAAAAAACTTTCCAAAAAGGAACAGGCTGAATTGCTTCGCCGTACGGTAAATACGGTAGGCAAGGCAGGGCTGCCCGGAGAACAGATTCAGAATGTGATTTCAGTAGGTATGCTATCGGAAGGGTGGGATGCTCAGAATGTGACCCATATCATGGGTTTGCGGGCATTCTCAAGCCAGCTACTTTGTGAGCAGGTTGTAGGTCGCGGACTGCGCCGTACATCGTACGATGTGGGCGAAGACGGGTTGTTCGAAGCGGAATATGTGAATATCTTCGGCGTTCCCTTTACCTTTCTTCCACACGAAGGAGGAGAAGGAACACCACCACCGCCGCCGCAACCTAAAACAAAGATTGAACCGGTACATGAAAAAGCGCATCACGAGATAACATTTCCGAACATTATTCGGATTGACCACGTTTTCCGTCCGGTACTTTCGGTTGACATGGCTCGGGTCAAACCACTTGAACTTGATCCGTATGAAAGTATTACCGAAGCACAGATGGCCGATGTCATCGAAGGAAAGCCGATGGTATCTCCGGCAACCATGAGCGAAATTGATCTGAAGGAACTGGAAGAAAAAAACAGGCTTCAGACGATAATCTTCAGGGTTGCACAAAAGATTTACAACAATGAAAATCCGAACTGGAAAGGTCGCCCTGAAGTTTTTCTGATTCAGCTTATACGCATTGTAGAAGATTACATAAAATCAAACCGGATCATCATCAAAACCGATCTTTTTAATCAGGATGAGCGCCGGAAGAAGATTCTTATCCTGTTGAACATGAATAAGGTCGTGCAAAATATCTGGAACGCAATCAGGACGGAAAATACCGAAAAACTGATGCCGGTGTTCGATGATATTACACCGGTTCGTTCAACGAAAGACGTTCAGACATGGCACACAAGCAAACCCTGTGAATGCAGTAAAAAATCTCATGTGAATTTTACGGTGTATGACAGCACATGGGAAGCGTCCGAAGCATATATTCTCGATAAATGCGATGCCGTGGAATCATGGGTTAAAAATGACCATCTCGGGTTTGTGATTTACTACCATTATAAAGGTGTCGTGCATAAATATTTCCCCGATTTTATCATTCGTATGAGATCGGGAAAACACCTTGTCCTCGAAACCAAGGGGCAGGATGATGACCGGAACCGTGCAAAGCGGGCATATCTTGCCGAATGGGTAAAAGCGGTCAATGAACAGGGCGGTTTCGGCAAGTGGGACAGTGCCGTTTCGTTTTACCCCGGCGATCTGGAAGAAATATTGAGCAACTGCACGCCGTAGAAACACGCCATCAAAAACCGTAGAAAAATTGCTTACCCTGAATAAAATTGCATGTTTGTAAACCCGCAGGGTCTACGGTCGGGTCTACGGTTTTTTGTAGTAACCCATAGTAATTCGTAGTATTTTGGCCTGAAATCGAAGAAAAAGCAGGCTGAACGCCCCAAAAACAAAAAACGCTCAACCCCCAGTATTCACCGTAGGTTAGAGCGTTAAAAAACAAATACCCCCAGCAAGGTTCGAACTTGCGACCCCAGGTTTAGGAAACCTGTGCTCTATCCACCTGAGCTACGGGGGCATTAATAGCATAAACATAAAATAAAACCTGCTGATGTGATTTTCAAATTACTTTGATCTGCTTTCAAAATAATTCTTTCCTGTCCTTTTTCATTCAATACCCGGAACAGGTAACGACCGTACTAATTAACCCCATTTTCAAACTTCGCTTGAAACTGTTAACCAGCCCTGTTTGCTGTTTTCCAGACATGATTAAAAAACCGAATTTAAATCATGAATATCGGATTATAGGTGGCAGAAACAGGTTACCAGCAATTAACAGATATCATTACGCGAATTTTCTCTTATACTTACCGGTTTACCCAGAACCCACGATAAAACGATATCGGCCTGTTTCGCTGCTGCTGTTAAAACCATTGGGGCATACGGTTTAACAGAATCATTCACCTCTGATATTCCGTCACCAACAATATAAAAATCAGGGTGTATTTTTCTGGTCACTATTTTTTCCGCATCGCCAAAACCGCCGATCCCGCTCACTGAAACGATCAGTTTACCAGATCCCATAAACTCTTCAACAAGCATTGATTTGCATTCAGGATTATCAAAAGCTTCAATAATAATATCATACTTATCAAACAGCTCATGAATATTGTCTCTTTCTATTCTTGTGCAGGAAGCTTGAATCTGGGCCCGGGGATTTATTCGCAACAAATTTTTTTTAAGGCAATCAACTTTGGGTTTACCTATTTGATCATGAAAAAACATCTGACGGTTAAGATTCTTGGCAGATACAGTATCAAAATCTGCTATCAACATTTTTTCAAACCCGCAGCGTATAAGTGCATGCGCACAATTTGATCCTATTCCCCCCGCACCTGCGACCGCAATCCTGGCACTAATAATTTTAATATACTGTTCTTCTGAATAAAAAGATTTTATCGCATCAGAAAACAAATTATCCATGTAACAACCTTTCGAATGTTATTTAACAACGATCTGAATTTTTAACCAATATCCATTCTGTAATAAAATATTTTCAGATATGTGTATTTAATAAAAATTATATGTTATCATTAATATGAGTATGTATAACTACATAGTCACTGACACTGCAGGAGAAAATATGTTCAAAGTAGAAATATGGAGGCTTACTATGAGAAAATTCTTTTTTGCTGCCGTTATGGGCCTGTTTTTCTTGAATCTTCCGATTTCTGCTCAATTGTATGATGATACTCTCTGGGTACCGGTAACCTTTTATGATTTTCGTTCTGACGGAAGCAATCCGGAATTTGAATGTGACCATATGGGAGGTTTGCATACAAATATGGTTGCTGATACTCTTGATCGAGACAGAAAACCGGTTATAGGAAGTGACCCTTATCTGAACCATTATATTAAATACTGGTACCGTGACTGGAACAGCACCGAGGGCGGCAAAGGGGATTCTACTAAGCCAAATTACAGATTAACGGGTGGAACTCCTCCATACAATGCCAGAATACAATATGTGGGAGATACCACAATAGACCACGATAAGTCATTTGAAAATATAGTAATAAAAGATTCACTTCTATTTCATCACCAGGGGAATGGGGTTTATCAATTTCAGGATGACTCCTTCTTTCCTCTGGACACTCTTGGGTTTGGCAAAGAGAATAGAGATCACAATTTCTCATTTACCATGGAACTTCACTGGGAATTTGAAAAAAAAGATGGTTTGACATTTCATTTTACCGGTGATGATGATGTGTGGGCATTTATTGATGGACAGTTGAGGATGGATCTGGGAGGAATTCACAGTGCTCTAAGTGATTCTTTCAATCTGGATGATATTCCCGAACTCGTTAATGGCGAAAAATATATGCTGGACTTTTTCTATGCTGAACGTCATACATCACTATCACATATCCGTATCACAACCAATATCATAAGTGCGAAACCGGCAAAAATCGAACTCAATGTAGAACCTGATACAATCCGTGCCGGTGATACAGCAATGATTATTTCTACGGTCTGGGACCAGTATTCTGTTATTCGTCCCGATTTCAGTGACAGTACTACCTGGGATTTTGTAAATAGTGGAGGCAATGGATCATCAACCCTCTTCCCCAGACAGGGAGGCACTGCATACTTTGTACCCACTGTAGCATGGACAACCGTTCTCATTTCGGGAGTAGTTTCAATTGGAGGAACAGTGGTATCGGATACAGTTGAAATCTATGTGCTTCCAGGACCTGCGGATTATCTTGTTATTGAACCGTCCTCCCCCCCAGACACTACCAAATTTTCAGACAGACTAATCAAAGAAGATCCTTTTCAAATCTTGCCTATCGGTTCTGACCAGATTGAAGGTAAAGCTTATGCAATTATAAGAGACAGATATGGAAATTTTGTAGAAGCTTCACAAAGTACAGACTGGAATATTACAAACGGCGCAGATATAATAGACAATGTAACTGAAGGCAACAGCAGTATCGGCGAGGGTATTGTTACAAAAAAGGGACCTCAAGGCGAAGGGGAGGTAACAGCAACGAGTAATAAGTATACCGGCCCTAATTTTACTGACGCATTACCGGTAAGAACAAATGTTGAATATGTCAATCTTCGAATTTCGCTGGATGCACCATACAACCCCATTGATTCTTTGATCACCAAAACCGGTGATGTTTCTCTACTGATAGTTGAAGGTGAAAGAAAAGACGGGCTTGGGTGGGAAAGCGTGCCTGGAGACTGGACAGATCCTGATTCATTGACAAAGAGTACTCCCCCTGTTTCTTCACAGAACTGGAATTTCATTCCAACTGACACTGGAAGAGGTCTAATTGGTGTAACATTTAACGGCTTATCAGCCAGCATTTCAGTGGTAGTGAATCCTGGAGATCCTTCTTCAATTAAGCTCTTTCCATCATCAAATAATTCATCTGAATATCAAGATCCTCCATTTCAATATATAGATACTGCAGGGATTGAGTTCCCGCTTTACGCAAAAATCTTTGACCCGAATAATGTCTGGCTCAAACAGTATGACAACTCATCAGCTCCAATAACCTGGAGAATAAGCGAATATCTCGGTACACCACCTACAGGAAATCTCAGCACGAGTTCAGGTCATACAAACGGATTTACTCCGGAACGGGCATACAATACTGTTCATATTGTAGCAACGTTTTCTGAAGGCGGGCGTGTTTTTAGTGATTCGGTTCGTGTCCGTGTGGTTCCCGGACCACCTCATCATATTACAATTCAAAATGATAAAGCAAGCATCAACGGTTGGGTAGATATTACTGAAATCAGTATGTCGAGCATAGAAACAGACAGGAACCTTTTTGCGATTATTCGCGACCGGTATGATAATTTTCGCGATTATGCTAAACAGGCAGAATGGCTCAGCCGCGACACATCAATCGTTCTTGCGGAATCATCACCAAACCCTGATTACGGAGAGGGCATTATAACTCGTAACACCGATATTTCAAACCAGGTACGGGTAATTGTGAACAGCAAAGATGGCACACTGACAGATTCTGTTCTTGTGCGGTTAATGGATATTACTTACGATTCCCTGAGAATCTATGTTCTTGACAATGGACCCAAATATATTGATACAGTAAAAATACGTACAGATGAAACAGACACACTGTGGGTTGAAGGAAAACGATCTGATGACGGACAATGGGAAAACATACCGGTAGTCTGGACTGTTTCATCCGGACTCAAAGTTAAAGGTGCACCTCCTTCATGGAGCGAATCCTGGGGTATTACTCCGGATTCTGTTGATACAGGCTTGATTATTGCATCCAGATCCGGTGCTGTTTCAGACAGTATCGTAGCAGTGTTTTTACCTGGTTTACCCGGAAATATTCGGCTTTACAAAGCTGAAGGGCACCCTTCTTCAGTTGACGCTTATCCGATTCCGCCAATAACTGATACAATACAGGCCGGAAACACATATCCTTTTGTTGCAAAAATTTTTGATCGTAATGGTATATGGCTTCCTGACTATGAAAATACGGCTGTAAGCAGGACTTTGATATCATGGCGGATCTCCCGTATTTCGGGTGCAGCTCAGGCTGACACACTGGATTCCAGAAGAGGACATCTTGTAACTTTTTCACCCCAAAAAGCTTACAACTCATATCAAATAACAGCAGAATTTACTGAAAATGGCAGGACATTCACAGCGTCTGTAAATATCTTTGTAAATCCGGGGCCGCCAGACCATCTGGTTATTGAAGGGAATCCAAATCCTACCGGAATAAATCTCAGCAGAGATAACCCGCTGGATATAATTGACTTTGGCAGCAAAGACACGGTTAAATCCGCGTATGCAATCGTAAGAGATAAATTTGGAAATTTTTATGATCAGTCTGAAACCACTCGCTGGAACAGCCTCGATCTCTCGATTGTCAGTGCCAGTGAAGGTACATCAGTTCTTGGTGAAGGCCGTGTAATACGTACCGGTAATCTTGGTGAAGCACGGGTTGTTGCCGTAAATCGTAATGATCCCTCATTATTTGATACTGTAAATGTAAAATTGTCAGATGTTTCTTACGATTCATTAAGAATCGTTATCGACGATTCTACCCGAATTGATTCTCTTGTAATACGGTCTGATCAGGATACAATTCTATATGTTCAAGGCAAGCGTACCCATGATCAGGTATGGGTTGGTGTTGACGGTAACTGGAATTATAAGTCCAGCAGTACGAATGCCAATTCAAGCGGAAGCATGTGGGAATTTGCACCCGGCGATACCGGAACCGGAATCATAGTTGTAACCAGAAGTGGTTCGGTTCCGGATACAATTCATGTAAGGGTTGTACCCGGTCTGCCAAGAAAACTGACACTTTACGAAAAAGAGGGTCTGGTTCCGAATGTATCGAATCCACCCTATCCAAACCCGACCAGTTCAATAACTGCAACTGCAGGAAAACCATTTCCGCTTGTTGCAAAGGTTTTTGACCATAAAAATGTATGGCTTCCAGAATATGAACTTCAGTCTGGCGTCAGCAATCAGATCCATTGGAGTATTGAAGAGTTTCCTGGATCTGATTCTTCCGGTTTTCTTGATGATACAACCGGACACAAGCGCTCTTTCATGCCGGTTCGTGCATATCAGTCGGTTTATTTGATCGCCAATTTGAAGCATAACAACACTTACTTAACAGATACTGTACAGCTTTATATCGAACCTGGTGCTCCCAAACAACTGGTCATTGAAGGCAGTTACGACTGGGAAAGCAGTAAAAACAAAATTAATCCTATACCTGTTGTACAAATAACAGACAGCGTAACGAATGCCAGAGTCTATGCAATACTCAGGGATTCTATTGGTAACTATATCAATTATAGTACAAAAACAACTTGGGGTGTTGTTGATGATGATACATCTGTAACCGTTCGCAGCGGTAATGCCAATATTGGTGAAGGAATTATCCAGAGAGTAATAAGGGAAGGCATTGTCAAGGTGTTTGCTGTCGACAACAATACCGGATTAAGGGATACAGTTGATGTTCAGTTACTCCCCTACTACTATACAAAACTTAGAATTATCATGAAAACCGATTCTATAGTTGAACCGGTTACAATGACAACAAATGATGACACTACTTTTCATGTACAGGGATTGCGTTCCGATTCACTTATCTGGGTTGACGTTTCAGCACGCTGGGAAAACAGTTCCAACCTAAGCATAATTCCAACCGCTCCCGGATGGAGTAACAGTTGGTCTCTTTCACCTTCTGACACAGGTGAAGGATGGATCAGGGTGACACGTGAAAACGATCTTTTAACACAGCCCGATACAGTGAGAGTCCGGTTTGAAAAAGGTCCCCCAACCAGAGCTGCCATAGAAATAATTACCCCTCCTGAACAACGGGTTGCAGGTAAACCTATTGAAGTTGAAGTCAGAATTTATAATAAAAACGGGCTTGTACCGGGGAAATACTGTTTTTACGATACAACCGGTGGAGTAAAATATACAGATACCCTTGGTACAGGAGGACGACCTGAACCTTTTGTATTGGTTGGTGAAGACACTTTGTGGTTGTCTGAAAGTGGAGAACAGTGTTTTTATGGGGGAAAAGATACTGTGTTACTGACATTGTTTTATGCACCTTTTGATGCTGCAGACAGCATGCATCAGATCAGGGTAGATCTTGGAGATCTGACAGCAGTAACACGTCCCTTCGATATTTTGCCAGGAGAAATAGATTCACTGACACTTGAGTATCAGAATGGAGTACCAGTAGGTGATACTATTGTGCTACGTTACCCTCTTGGACAAACCCGAATCTATTCTGTTGGATATGACCTGTATGGAAACAAACGGGGTCCCGAAAAATCCAACTGGTCTTCAGATTCGACGTTGCATCCAGTTTCGAACTCTCAAGATGCAGAAAACATCTTTTATGATGCATCTTCTGTAATAGACAATGAGTATGGTAATATTGTTGCGGTTCCGTCACAAGCATCATCAAAAGAACTTCAGGCCAGTACATTTGTAAAAATTATTGGTCCACTGACCACAGTAACCACTGCTGTTACACAGGATAAAAATGGTAATGGATACCTCGATCACATAGAACTTCATTTCAGCAAACCTGTTACTCTTCCGGACAGTTTGTTAAGAAGTATGGAAATTACATATGGCAGTGTTTCCTTCAGCATCGACAGTATAACAGGTGACCTGGACAGAACAGATAGTATTTGGGTTATTGCAATAGAGGAAGAACAAAATGGCAAACCTCAAACAGCATGGACTCCCAGAATCTCATTTGACTATTCTCTTGAAGCCGGTATAGATTCGATGCAAAATCATCTTGCAGTTGATGGTGCCGGACCGGTAGTATGGGAAGTGACAAAAGAGATAAAAGTTGCAGGAGACAGAAAAAAAGATATTGTAACTGTCATTTTCAGCGAACCAGTGCGAAATACCCGGAATGGTTCAGCCTTGAATGAGTCGGATATTCCGGATCTGATGTTTTATGTATGGCTCAAAGATCCTAAAGATGCTTCAAAATACATCAAAATCGACAGTATTTTAATCGGCATCGAGCATTTACAAAGTGCTGGTGATTCAATTGCAATTTTTACAACTTATAACAACAGTGATATCACTTCCAGACATTTTTTCAGTATAAAAACTACAAACGATTCACTTTCATCTTACCTCTCAGACAGAGCTGACCTGATTAATTTCCCCGAAATTGCTAACCAGAAAGTAAGGGTTATTGTAACAGGTCCTGCTCCGCGGGAAATAATTCCGGTACCTAATCCTACATTTCCTACAGTGAGACGTATTCCTGCAGGCCAATTTAAAGCCATTCACGAACCGAATGCAAGAGATTGGGTCAAACGAGATAATGCAGGTACTGTAATAACTTTTCCGATACTTATACCAGAGCAGGGACCACAAAGAAATGTAAAACTTCGATGTGTTGTAAAAGTCTATGATATGGTCGGCAATATGGTAAACATGGATGAAACTGATGATCTGATTCCATCACTGTTGGCAGATTATAATAGAAGAGACAGCAGTATTTTTCCTATCGATATCTACTGGAACGGTTTTAACAAGAATAAAATGAGAGCTGCTCCGGGTGTTTACAAAATAGTAGTATTTCTGGAGTTTCATGGTTCGAATGCTGCAAAAGAGTTAAACAGACAACTTGTAGTACCAATGATTGCCAATGTGGGAATAAGAATGGGAAAAGTACGATAAAATCAGTGTCAAAAAGTGCAGTTTCTGAAACTATTTGAAAATTGTCAAATAGCCGATAACATAAACTGCACTTTTTTATTTCTATAACCGAAATATTGCTTTTATCAGACCAAGTGAAAACTATTATTGGAACTTGTATTCAGCCTGAAGAGAAAAAAATGGTGCTATGGTAATATAATCAGCACAAGCCTTATTTAGCCCCCTGAACAGATCATATTATAAGCTGTTCAATTATATGTCTGAAAACCTGTCGTCACAATCCAATTCAGGTTTTATATTTATAAGCTGAGAAGATTAAACATTTTACACCGGAAATGATACATCAGATAATTACAATAATTCTATTTTATTCCATAGTGAGGTCCAGGAAATGCATATTCGCGAAATATTAAAACGAAACAAGGTTGCCTTCAGTTTTGAATTCTTTCCTCCTAAAGACCCGGGATCTTCTGAACAGCTTTTCAACACTATTTCAAAACTTGCACCGTTAAAACCAGCTTATGTCAGTGTTACATATGGAGCAGGAGGAGCTACCAGAAATCTGACAAACGATTTGGTAAAACGGATTAAGAACGAAACCAACCTGACTGTTGTTTCTCACCTTACCTGTGTAGGTTCTTCAAAGGAAGAAATACGGTCTATATTAGAGTCTTATCAACAGAATGGAATCTGCAATATTATGGCACTTAGAGGAGATCCTCCCCGCGGGATGTCAGATTTTACAAAGCATCCTGATGGCTTCTCTTACGCATCAGAACTTGTAGCTTTCATTAAAAAGCATTTCCCGGAAATGGGTATCGGTGTAGCAGGATATCCTGAAGGGCATCCCGAGATGCCGAATCGGATAAAAGAGATAGAATATTTAAAAATGAAAGTTGATGCCGGTGCTGATTATATCTGCACGCAACTTTTTTTTGACAATCGCGACCTTTATGATTTTTGTGAACGTTGTGAGCTTGCTGGAATCCATGTCCCAGTTTTAGCCGGCATAATGCCTGTCACATCAAGAAAAGGAATGCACAGGATGGCAGATCTGGCTGCCGGAACCCGATACCCCGCATCTTTTCTTAAGGCTTTAGCACGAGCAGAAGATGATACTTATTTTGAAAAAGTGGGCTTACATTGGGCTACAGAACAGGTCCGCGATCTTCTGGATAACGGAGTACGTGGGATCCATTTTTATACGTTAAATCGTTCTAAGGCAACTCTCCACATTTATGATGCGTTGGGTGTAACCAGTTCTTCAAGCCTTTCCCAATAGTTATGTTATTTGTGCAGGGACATTTTTCGTAAATGTCCCTGTTTTTCTTACATTCTTCTTTTTACCAAAATCAGACGATTCCTTACGCAAGTTTTCGGACATTGGTACTTTAAAAATTATGAATGATGAATTAAGGATCTCCACATTCACCATTTTTATTATGACCTTAACAGCCATAACCATTTTCTGTTCAATGTCGCTCTTGTAGCTCATTCCCGCACTGCGGGACAAGCTGTAAATTAATCATCTCCATTTTGGTTATACATACTTCTAACCCCAGGACATGATTTAATCATTTTTGTATCTTGAATCTAATACTTCTGAGAATACTCCCTCGACTTAAGTTGAGGAGTTCAAATGCAGATCGGCTTGAAGCCGATTGCAAAATCCATCCACCTTAGAAGTTAGAGTCATAACCTTCGCTTAAACCTTTCGGCTTTAGCCTGAGGACATCCATATTTCTCTTGTCGGGCGTGACTATTGGGAACGTGCTTAGCCTGAAGGCGAGGGTTTTCAACCATTCCGAAAAGAACACTAAACTTTTTCCCTGACCATATTCAATTAAATATTACGGATTCAGTCTTGATGACTGGTAATTTTCTAACATACTCAACGGACCAGATGAATCGAATATAGTTCAGTTTGAATTGGTTCCTTATTTGCTGTTCTCAAAATTTAGCAAAACAGATTTTTTATTACTATCATGTATAAATCAGATTTATTTTTAATCAGTTTAAAATATATCAGGTTCTCTCAGGAATTAATGTCTATGAAACCATTTAATTCCTGAAATTAACTATAAGACAGAACAAAAGTAACAGAGTATATAAACAAGACTATCATCTTCAAAGAAGACTTTTCAAGAAGCAGATAATTTTTCATTTTTAAGATATAATTTTGAAAATTCTTTTTATAGTTGATTTTATAAACGAATCATAGAATTGAATTAATACACATTGAATCAATCAAAATGAAAGGAGTGCCTATGAACCTTATTCGGGCAAGTTCCAGAGGGGATATTACAACTGTCAGCGCATTACTCAAGGAAGGCGCAGACATTAATGCGGCAGATATTTATGGGAGAACTGCTCTTATAGAGGCTGCCTGGGGAGGGCATGAAAAAATTGTCAAATTACTGATTGAGAATGAGGCCAATGTCAACTTTTCTGACAATTCCGGATACAATGCTTTGATGCGTGCTTCAGAACAGGGTTATTCTGATATAGTTTCATTACTGATTAAAAATAACGCAAATGTTAATTGCCGTGGTAAAGTCAAAGGTACAACTCCTCTTATGCTTGCTGCTGAGCAAGGGTATGTGGACATATTAAAACTCCTTATAGATGGTGGAGCCAGGATTAATGATGCAGATCAGTTTGAAGAAACAGCATTATCCAGAGCATATCGGTCTGAGCAAATTGAAGCAGCCAGATATCTGGAGTCCAAAGGCGGTAGAGGTAAACCTGAACGCAGTTCTTATATGTATAACGATAAGGAATATTTGAATTTCAAAGAATCTGCTTTATCAAACTGGGGAAGTGATTTTTCTGATCCGGGTCTTGAGGACGATGATGAGCCCGTTCAGGATGATAGTTTTGAAGAATGAAAATTTGAAATTCAATTTTTGGCAGTCCCCAAATAGTTTTCAGTTTTAACAAACAGCTTACTTATAAGTAAAATTATTTGAGAGGAACTACAAGTTATCAGTGACATTTTTTACTGAGTGCAAAAAACTTATTTTCAGGGAGTATTTGGAAAACAAATGTTCTCTGAATGAATATTGTTTGGCATGCAAAGCATGTTGCCTATAGCGAATCATTCTTGAATTTATAATTTTTAAGGTTATTAAGCACTTGTTGTTCAGTTGAATTAGCATAACAATACAAGCATAAATGTGGACATGTGTTATATCTTCCAATATCTTTGCTGACTATACACCTGCAGAGCGGCCGCTGTCCCGGATCCTTTAGATTATAACTCAAAGATTTGTAACCAAACAGATCATTGGATCCATAATCACCCAAAAATTGTTGTAATACCAGATCATCTCCAAAGTTTTTTAAAATCAGATCCGGATCGATACATGCTCCCAGATAAATATCATACTCCTGTAGATCCATTTTTTCTGCACAACTTACAATTTGCAGGTTCCAATTTTTATTAAACTGTTTTAAACCACTACCAATCTCTCTAACTGCCTCAATATTGATTTTAACACCATCGATTCCGGCTTTTTTAAAATTTCTTTTTACTTTTTCGTACATGCTGATAAAACTGATTGTTAACCTGTTTGTATAACTATGTATCTGATTTCCAATAAACTGTATTCTATCCAGAATCTGTTGTGGTTTAATTTGATTACAGATAATAATAGGATCGAAACGCCATATTATGTTTTCTTTTCCCACTTTCAAAGAGAGTCCTTTAAATGCAGAGATTCTTTTTTCAAGCGATGGTACATTTTTTTCAAATCCTTCTTTTTCATAATCATTCAAAGTAAAATGAAAATAGGAATTAATACCCTCAGCTTTCAGCTCATCCAGATATTTTATAACTGGAACGGGATTTTTCGTCCAGAAAACAATTAGTCGTGTATTACAAAAAGCTACATATTGAGATTTACCGTTAAAGGGATTAATCCATCGTACATAACCCTTCTTTAACCTGTTTATAAACCAGTCTGCATAAAAAGCAGGTATATCAGTTGATCTGCTTGCAGATATAATTTCAGGTGCAACTGCATCAACGGTTTGTCCCTCATCAGTTGTCATTTTAACACGTTGCCAACTTTTAAATGCCATATTTTTCCCGATAATTTTTTTTGCAGTTTTCAGTAAAAAAAGGGTAATTAAACCAGAAACTTTTAAAACAGTTCAGGGATACTCTGGTTAAACCGGAATTCACAATTTACGATAAAAATAATACTCCTGGCATCAATATACCTTGAGTATTACCTAAATCGGATGATTAATTTACAGCTTGTCCCGCAGTGCGGGAATGAATTGCATAGCGGTATTGTGCAGAAAGGGTTTTTGGCTGTGAAAGTCATAAGGTAATTATGAATTATGAATGGTGAATGAAGAAGAAAAAAAACTACAATCGTTGTCGTAATCGTTGTCGTAATCGTTGACGTTGACGTTGCCGTAATCGTTGTCGTTGTCGTAATCCTGTAACTGCATATTAAGCGTTCTGGATCTGATTATTAATATCAATGCACGCGAAAAAGACTCGCGTAAAGAAATTGTCTGATTTGGGCATTATTATGTCTGGATATGCTTTGTAATAAATGTTTCCATAAACGATCTTAAATAAAATGTATAAAGTTTTAGTTATCAATCCATATATCACAGATTTCAAGTTGTATGATGAGTGGATGCACCCGTCGGGACTCTATTTCCTGATAGACTGTCTGAAAAGAAATGGCATTCAGACATATTACTTTAATTGCCTTAAACAAGTTTCTAAACCCAAAAAGCACGGCACAGGCAGCTTTATGAGTCTTGAAATCAAAAAACCATCCCTGTATAAAAATATTAAAAGAAAATATAAACTGTATGGAAGACCGCAAAGTGAACTGATTAATTTCTTATCTGACATAGATGATCCGGACCTGGTCTGTATTGGTACCATGATGACTTATTGGGCACCTGGAGTCATCCAAACAATAAAAATCATTAAAGAGCAGCTTCCAAATGTACCGGTAATCATTGGTGGAATCGCAGCCCGGTTATTTTCACATTACTTTAAAAACAGGTTACCCGGCTGCATTACATCAGATTCGATTTTGACAACAAACAGAATCAATCTTCCTCAACCGGTTCATTCAGCCTTGAAAGCCCTGTCAAAACCGACCTCATTATTAGGTGGACTGGAATGTCTGGACCATGCTACCCATGGACCTGTCTTACTTTCATTCGGATGTCCTATGAAATGCTCTTACTGCGCATCAAGAGTCCTTCAAAAGGATTTCTATCACAGATCAATAAAAACAACCATCAGGGAAATCCTGTACTTAAATGAGAGATTCGGAGTATCAGATTTTGCATTTTATGACGACGCACTTCTTGTCAAACCTGATCAGGTACTTATACCTTTCCTAAAAAAAATAAACGAGTACAGGATCCCGTTTCGCTTTCATACTCCCAACGGACTTCATCTTCAGTTCATAACTGAGGAAATCAGCGATCTGATGAAAGAGAATGGTTTTAAAACTATCAGATTAGGTTTTGAAAGTGGAAGTAAAAAATATGCTGATGATACTAATTACAAGTCCGGTTTCGACATGCTGGAAAAAAAATTCTCAATTTTACAGAAAAGTGGTTTTGACAAAAATGACATCGGTGTTTATATAATGGGTGGTTTGAAAGATCAAAAGCCACTGGAGATGCTGAAAGAAATGAAATATGCAGGTTCACTTGGCATTAAAATCAAACCGGTCTTTTTATCACCAGTACCTCATACTGAGCTATTCAAATATTACAGTCATTTTTTCCCGCAAATAAAGTCTGACCCTCTTTGGCATAACGATACATTTTTTATTACCAGTTTAGCGCAATGGGACTTTGATTCAGTTGAGATGATACGCAAAAAATCCAGAGAAATAAATCAAGTGAATAGTTGCAGACCTGCGGGTAATCTTTAATTACAGATTGATGAAAATTCAGGAACAGGTTTTGGAATCCCTGAGATATTTTACCAGGGATGCACGAGGTTTCTCCAGAAATCTTTTAAGATTTTCTTCTCTGAAATCTGGATAAGTCCATGAAAAATATCGATATCTGCCTTTTCGATAATGAAGAGTCACTTCAGCATAGATACCTTTCCCCAAATACAGTCTATGGTAAAAATCTTTTGTTGTTGCCAGAACCAGTTTGTCTTTTGCAAGATACCCGGGATCGATATTAACATTCCTTTTATTGTTTACAGCAAACCGGCATTCGAGTTCATTTGTAAAAAGTTTAGCATCTGCCAGTTGTTCACGGTTTTCCAGGTTTTTATATATTATGTAGATTTTGAATAAACCGGTTCCCATTTCATCCGAATAGTATTCAGTCCAGTTAAAGGGAAGTGGCCCCCAGGTCATTTCTCTTGGCCCGAATCTGGAATCAATGAGAGTCAAGATACAATCCAAATCGACGAAATTATTATATGTAATTCCAACAAACATTTTAACTAATGATGGTGACTTGGCAATTCCCATAAACAATCCTTGCAAAATCTGAACAAGAAAATAAAAACTCCCTTATACTATCCACCTGCTCTCTAGTATGTCAGAGAGGTGTACAAGTTCTTGAGTATTTTGATACAGCCGCCCTGATCATTGTCCAGGGATAGGTTCGATACCGTGAACATAAATTTAGACAGAAATCTGTTTTGAGCTCACAGTCGGAACATGAACCTTAACCAATATCTGTATAGCAGATCGCGTAAAGGAATTGTTACTATTCAGGTAATAGTAATATTGCAGAAAAGTCCGGCAACTTTAATTTTCACAAAAAAGTTGGGATTTGACCATTTTCCTCATATTGGAATCCTCGCATCATCCATGAATCCGGGATCGCTTGAAAATATGATAATTTAAATTATTTTGCGGATATTTCTGATTATATTACTAAACTTTGTGTTTTAAAATATACTATAAGGCGAAACGAATAAGAGGTGTTGTTTTTAACCTTGACTGTATCCCTTGCTGTTTTGTAGATTTTACTGCTCCTTACTATTTGAAGTGCCGAGTATTCTCGAACAGGCCTCTATCTCTTAACATGGGAGATCAAATTGTTTAAAAAATGTACTTTTAAGGGAGGTGTTCATCCTCCTCACAATAAGAACAGAACGGAAAAACTTCCAATTGAGATATTTCCGGCACCAGAAAAAGTAATAATTCCCTTATCTCAACATATTGGTGCTCCTGCAAAACCAGTAGTAAAACGGGGTGACTATGTTACTGTTGGCCAGATGATTGGGGAAGCTTCAGGATTTATTTCTGTTCCGATTCATTCTTCTGTTTCCGGCAAGATACTTTCAGTTGCACCGTTTCCTCATCCACTGGGAAAACAAGTAATGGCTGTTGAAATTGAGAATGATGGTAAAGACGAAAAGGCAGCATACAAAAGCAGCGAAAATCCCTGGCGTGAAATAGCCCCAGGAGAATTGATTCAGAGAATTCAGTCGGCGGGTATCGTTGGAATGGGTGGTGCTTCTTTTCCTGCGCATGTTAAGCTTTCCCCTCCCAGCAATAAACCTGTGGATACTTTAATTATAAATGGTGCTGAATGTGAGCCTTATCTTACTGCAGACCATCGTCTAATGCTTGAACGTACTGAGGATCTCTTAATCGGGGTTCTAATCCTTAAAAAAATATTGAATGCAAAAAGATGCTATATTGGAATTGAAGAGAATAAGCCTTACGCAATAAGCGCGGTCAAGACTGCAATAAAAAAAAATCACTACGACAAAATCAAGCTTGTAATATTGAGAGCAAAATATCCCCAGGGTGGTGAAAAACAGCTTATCGACGCAATAACCGGCAGAAATGTTCCCTCAGGTGGCTTGCCTATGGATTGCGGGTGTGTTGTTCAAAATGTTGGTACTACCATAGCTGTCAGAGATGCCATTATAGATGGACACCCTTTATATCAGCGGGTTGTTACAGTTACAGGACCTGCTGTAGGGTCGCCTAAAAATCTATTGGTTCGCACAGGTACACCAATGAAATATTTGCTTGAAGCCTGCCAGACAGATATGGAAGCCACAAAAAAAGTGATTATGGGTGGTCCGATGATGGGTTTAGCGCAAACTCATACAGATGTTCCTGTTATCAAATCGACATCAGGTATTCTTGCTTATAATAAAACGACACCTGGAATCCGGGAATATCCTTGTATTAATTGCGGTCGTTGTATTCAGGCATGCCCTATTAATCTTGTACCGTCACGTCTGGCGAAATTTGTTGAAAGGAAAAAGATTGATGAAGCTGTTGAGTGGAATTTGATGGACTGTATTGAATGTGGCTCATGTACATTTATCTGTCCATCCAAAATCAATTTAGTTCATTTTATTAAACTTGGTAAAGTTCATATTCAGGCAAAGCGAGCTGCTGCAGCTTCAAAAAAACAATGAAACGTACGGGAATATCAAAAAAATGACAACACCTTCAGTAACCAGACCAAAACCGGACTTTCAGAGTCAGGTAAATGATGTTAAGCGAGAAACAGTTTCTCTGCATATCTCTTCGTCTCCTCATATACGGCATGGTGAATCTGTTCGGGGAATAATGCTATGGGTAATTGCAGCATTGATTCCATCACTAATCGCTTCTGTAATCTTTTTCGGTTTTCAGGCATTATTTCTTACATCTGTTTCAGTAATATCTGCAGTACTGGCAGAATGGCTTATTTCACACCTGCTTAAAAGGCCTTCATCAACTGGTGATTTCAGTGCTGTTGTAACAGGTTTACTTCTGGCGTATAATGTTTCTCCTTTATTACCCTGGTGGATGGTAGCAATCGGGTCTGTTTTTGCTATTGGTGTTGCAAAAATGGCTTTTGGCGGTCTTGGAGGAAATTTTATTAATCCGGCTTTAGCCGGACGGGCGTTCTTGATGGCATCATATCCGGCTGCTATGACATCCTGGAAAGCAACCGGATTCGGTTCTCTTTCTGGAATAGATGGGATAACAAGTGCAACACCGCTGGAATACTTTAAAAGTGGATTTTCTGGAGAGAACATCTCAGAATTACAGAACGCACTTGGGAATCTGTTCATAGGAAATGTCGGGGGATGCATCGGTGAAACATCTGTAATAGCTCTTCTAATTGGAGCAATGCTTCTTTGGTATAAGAAAATCATCGGTTTCAGGATACCGCTTTTCTATATTGGAACGGTATTTTTTCTTTTCTGGATTTTCAATGGCAGCGGAGATGTTTTTTCTTCAAGAGCATTAACTATACCACTTTACCAAATTTTATCTGGTGGTCTGATGCTTGGAGCATTATTTATGGCTACAGACATGGTTACAAGTCCAATAACTCCCACTGGCAAAATCATTTTCGCCCTGGGGTGTGGTATACTAACCTTTGTAATAAGAAAATTCGGAGGATATCCTGAAGGAGTTTCTTATTCGATTCTTCTTATGAATCTTTTTGTACCTCATATTGAAAGATATACAAAGCCGCGGATTTACGGAGAGGTGAAAAAACGTGATTGATATTATTAAATTATCCTTTATGCTTACAATAATTTCAGTTGCTGCTGCACTGCTTATTGCTTTTACAAATCTGAAAACCAGAGACCGGATTCATGAACAACAGCAAGTAGCTCAACAGAATGCTCTTGAACAGGTTGTTCCATCAGGGATGAGTATAAATGAATGTAATGGTGAAAATCCTCCATGCCCTCAACAATACTGGATCGCACAGGATGGTACCGATACGGTTTTCATATTTAAAATTATCAATAAAGGTTATTCAGGTAATATTACATACTTTGTTGGAACAGACAGAAATGGGTCAATAGAAGGGATGTCCATTTTGGAGCAATCTGAAACTCCTGGGCTTGGTTCACGAACTCAGGAAGAAATTTCTGACAAGTATTTCTGGAATGGGTTGTTTTCAAAAAAAGAAACAGGAAAATCCTGGTTTTCTCAACAGTTTAAAGGTATTAATTTAAATGAACAAATTAATATAGAAAAATCAGTTGGAGAGTGGCATAAACTGGGTATGGAAGAAAAAGAAAAGTTAATTTCTGATAATGCTGTTACAGCGATTACAGGGGCAACGATATCCACACAAGCAGTTGTAAATGGAATTCAGGATCAGGCCCGTAGCTACTTAAAAGCGATACAGGAGAGTAATGATGATCAAGGATGAACTCAGGCGCGGCATAATACACGAAAATCCTATTCTGGTACTTGCACTGGGGCTTTGTCCTTCATTGGCAGTAAGTACATCATTACAAAATGGTTTCGGTATGGGAATGGCTGCAACGTTTGTTCTTGCATGCTCGAATGTAATTATTTCATCAATGAGAAGGATTATACCAGATAAAGTTCGGATTCCGTGTTTTATAGTTGTGATAGCAGCATTTGTTACTATGGTTCAGTTAATAATGAAAGCTTACCTTCCAGCACTCGACAAACAGTTAGGGATTTTTGTTCCATTGATTGTTGTAAACTGTATCATTCTTGGCCGTGCAGAAGCATTTGCATCAAAAAACTCTATCAGCAAATCTTTGGTTGATGGTATTGTTATAGGGTTGGGCTTTACTTTTTCACTCTGCATCTTGAGTATTATCCGAGAGATACTTGGAAGTAACAAGCTTTTGGGTTTGAAATTTTTTCCGGGATATGAACCAATGACTATCTTTATTCTTGCTCCCGGGGGATTTTTTACAATCGCATTTGTTATGGCTGTTGTCCGATATTTAGGTAACCGCAGGAAAGGGGCTTAAGCTTTATGGAGAGTTTTGCCAGTCTTATTGGTATATCTGTAAGTGCCATTTTTATAAGTAATTTTGTTCTTTCGAGGTTTTTAGGCTTATGTCCTTTTTTGGGTGTTTCCAAAAAAATTTCAAGTGCAGTTGGAATGGGCATGGCTGTAATTTTTGTGATGGTAATTGCATCGGGATTTACCTGGATTATAAACCGCTTTGTTCTTTTAAGGTTTGATGTTGAATTTTTACGAACTATTGTATTCATACTTGTAATTGCAGCACTGGTGCAACTGGTTGAGATGGCATTACAAAAATATTCTCCTGCCCTGTATGAGGCGCTTGGGATTTTTTTACCGCTTATTACTACGAACTGTGCGGTTTTAGGTGTTGCATTAATCAACACAGAAATAAACCCAATTACCGGACTTCAATTCACATTTTTTGAAACTATCGTCAATGGAACCATGTCTGGTGTTGGATTTATGTTAGCCCTTGTTCTTATGGCAGGTCTTAGGGAAAAGCTTGAATTATCTAATACGCCTGAAATTCTTGAGGGGCTTCCAATATCATTCATTACAGCCGGTCTTATGGCACTTGCTTTCTTGGGATTTGCAGGACTTAATTTCTTTGCTTAAGTTTGTGAGGATATTTCATTATGGAAATAACATTACCTGTTTTAATAGTTGGATCTGTGGGACTATTTTTTGGAATAGGATTGGCGATTGCATCCAAAAAACTTCATGTGTTTACAGATCCGAGAATATCTGAAATTTTGAACATACTGCCAAATGCCAATTGTGGTGCCTGTGGTTATCCGGGCTGCAGTGGTTTTGCAAAAGCAGTTGTTGAAGGAAAGGCAGAACCAACCGGATGTATTCCTGGAGGTTCAAAAGTTGCAAATGCGATTGCAGATATCCTGGGTGTAACCACTTTATTGAATGAACCTATGATGGCTGTTGTGCATTGTAAAGGCGGGAAAAATGAAGCTTTGGAATACTCGGATTACGATGGTATTACGGATTGTAATGCTGCGGTTCTTATTGGAAACGGGCCAAAGATATGTCAAAGCGGTTGTCTGGGATTAGGTACATGTGTAAATGCCTGTCCATTCAATGCAATCTTTATAAATAATAATGGTATAGCTGAAGTTGATCCTAAAAAGTGTACTGGATGTGGCAAATGTGTTAAAGCCTGTCCCCGAAATATCATTTCATTAATTCCCAAGGTGCACAAAATTTTTGTAGCATGTTCTAATCACGATCGTGGTGCCAAAGTAAAAAAATATTGCAGTGTTGGTTGTACTGCGTGTACCCTTTGTGTAAAAGCTACTCCTTCCGGTGCTATTTCAATGGAAAATAATCTTCCTGTACTTGATTACTCCAGGGAAGAGAACTTTATTACAGCAGCATATAAATGTCCTTCTAACTGTTTTAGTGATCTTGTAAAATTCCGCCCAAAGGCCAATATAGATACTAAATGTGATGGTTGTGGGGAATGTGTGGCTGTTTGCCCGGTAAAAGATGCAATAGAAGGGGAAAAAGGAACTCGTCATGTAATTAAAAAAGACCGTTGCATAGGGTGTGGTATCTGCCTGAACAGCTGTCATGTACATGCAATTTCACTTTGGGGAGCCGGATCAGTTAAAAGCTGATTTTGTATTTATGTAAAATTAATCCAGTAATTTTTTTTTTTTTTGCTTCATAAGTCGTTGTTAATCCAATTTATTAAGGTAAGCCACAAGGTATGGGATAAAATAGACCGTTGACATACAACCCATTGGTGGATATAATAATTTAGCGCGCCTGAAAATTAAACTAACCTTCAGTGAATAATTCTCTGTGGTGAGAGGGGTATGGCATGCAACTATTGAAAATTTCCTGCAACAGCTGTCGGCACTACAATGAGTGCTCACAAGAAACGCGACTGTATGTGAATTATTGCGGTACATCGCAGAATGTTATTGAAAAAAAGGTTAAAAAAGCTATTAAAGAATGCAAGTTGCGTCATGGATATCTTTTCCAACGGATTTTTATTTCTGACCCGAACATTTTTTCACCTGATAAAGCAACAGCAGTTAATTTTTCTTCCTGATTTCTTGTATAAAACTATTCTCCATGATATAATTTTAAAACCACTGTGAGGAACTTGGTAAGAGAATTGCATTGCGATTCTAAAGAGAATATATCTTACAGGGTTTAACTTGTGAAAAAAATTTCAAACAGTTTTTATAGAGTTTTATTATTATCATTTCTTGCTGTAGGGCTTCTGATGTATTTGGGGTGTTCGCCAAAGAAAACCCTTAATGTACAGTGGAGACAATCAGAGAATGATTCTCTGATATCTTCAGAAGAAATTGAGATACTTTCTGAGATTTCAGACAGTATTTATGAGACACAGCAGGACTCGGTTTGTATTATTGAAATGTTTACTGAAGTTCAGCGATTTATTGCTGACAGTACTTTCAATTCAGCTGATTCAGTTCTAAGAGAAATTCTGCAATTAACAGGCAACATTTCAGAATCGGATTTACCCTCCATTAGCGAGCATTTTGAGAGAGTTCTGAACATCTATATCGAACAGATACCGTCGGAACTGATTAAAGAGGATATTGCCATATTGATCTTTCAGCATCAGATGTTTGAATCGTTAGATTCATCTCAATACTCCCTGGATGACAGTTCTGATCTGGAATTATTCCATTGCCGTAAAAATGTTACTTATGATATACCGGTTGTATGGAATGACCGGGTAAAAAGGGCTTTACATTATTATTTAAAAAACAGGAATTCAACAATAAATAACTGGTTATCCAGGGCTAACATGTATCTTCCTGTTTTTAAAAAAATGTTTGCTGATAGTGGCCTTCCTCTTGATCTTGCTTATTTGCCATTAATTGAAAGTGCGTTTAATCCAAAAGCTTATTCTCGTGCGCATGCAAGTGGAATCTGGCAGTTTATTCCTTCAACTGGAAAAGTTTACGGATTAAGGCAAAACTACTGGATGGATGAACGGAGAGATCCCATTAAATCCACAGCAGCAGCAATTAGTTATCTGAAAAAGCTTTACAATGATTTCAATGACTGGCATCTTGCACTTGCAGCATACAATTGCGGTGAGGGACGTGTTTCAAGAACCATAAATCGTTGTGATTCCCAGAATTACTGGGAACTAACACTCCCCAAAGAAACCATGAATTATGTCCCGCTGTATCTGGCATCATTGATTATCGCAAAAAACCCGCAATGTTTTGGATATACTGGCATGAAAACAGACACGCTCTTATTAGATACAGTTTCGATAAGTGAATGTTTAGATATTGCCGAGATCGCAAAAGGTATTAACCTGGATCAAGAAAAATTAAAGAAATTAAATCCCCATATACTTCATTGGTGTACACCACCAGACATATCTGAAGTTAATTTTTATTTACCTTCCGGAAAAACAGACGATTTTATTTCCTTCTATTCCAGTTTTCCTGATGAAAAGAAAGTAAAATGGTATCGATACAAAATCCGCAGGGGTGATAATCTCATATCAATCGCCAGAAGTTTCAAGCTTCCTGTAAGTGCAATTAAAAGTGTTAACAGATTATCCGGAAACAGGATAGTTGCAGGAAAGCATCTTTTTATACCGATACCGGTAAACAGTTCATTTCCGGTACAGAAAGAAACAATAACAGAAAAGTTTAAAACAGCGGACCCGGTAGAAAAAAAAGGTGAAAGGATCAGGTACAAAGTAAAAGATGGTGATACTGTATGGCGTCTTTCCGATATTTTCAATGTTACATCAAAACAGATTTATTCCTGGAACAATCTCAAAGATGCAAGAATCAAAGTTGGCCAAATCTTGGATATTTATCAGGATTCATCAAAATCAGGAACATACTTTCCGGATCAAAAATCAAAACAACCAAACTTTTTACAAGAGGATAACCTGCGAAATGGATATCATCAGTACAAGGTAGTTTCCGGTGATACACCAATTTCAATAGCCCGTAAATTCAGTATGGATGTTAACGACCTGATTGAAATAAACAGATTAGATAAAAATAAACCTGTCGTATACACAGGTGATATTATTCAGGTCAAGAATACTATGCCAAACCCTGAAAAAGTTGTTTCCCAGGTTAAAGCAACAGAATACTCGAAAACAATCAGATATCTTGTTGCACCTGGAGATAATCTGTTCAGAATATCAAAAAATTTTTCGGTATCGTTAAACGAGATATTGACATTAAACAACATGACAGAAAATTCAATAATAAAGCCGGGTGATACACTTTTAATACCATATTCTGGAAAAGCTGCCGAAAATTATAATCAAACTGTACCGGATATTAATTCTATAGTATATTATGAGATAAAACAGGGAGATAATTTGTGGAATATTGCATCAATATTTGGTGTACCAGTTAATAAACTTTATGATTTGAACAATTTAAATCCCGGCTCAATTCTAATGCCTGGAGATACTATAAAAGTAATTAGAACGGGTCAGATGTGAAAACTTTTCAACGTTTAATTATAATTCTTTTGATTTTATTACCTGTAATTACTGGTATTGTAATCTTAAGCTTAAAAGGTAGTGGAAATTCAAATTTTTTATCTTCCAGTTTTAAAAAAATAGGTTTAGTTAGAATTGAAGGACCGATATATCAGTCCCGTTCTATTATTGAGCAACTACGAAGTTTTCGTCAGGACAAAACGATTTCCGGTGTTCTTCTTCGTGTGGACAGCCCTGGTGGTGGTACTGCTCCTTCACAAGAAATTTTTAATGAAGTATATCGTTATAAAAGCACAAAAAAACCAATTGTTGTCAGTATGGGCAACACCGCTGCATCGGGTGGCTATTACGTTTCCTGCCCGGCCCGAAAGATATTTGCAACCCCTGGAACAATAACAGGAAGCATTGGTGTAATTTTTACAGTTCCCCTATACAAAGATCTTGCTGAAAAGATTGGTATTCAAATGAGGATTTTAAAGGCAGGAGAGTTAAAAGACATGGGGAGTCCTTATCGTGCCATATCTGATCAGGAGTATCATGTTTTTGATTCACTTCTTAAGGACATACATAATCAGTTTATTGATGATGTAGCAAAAGGTCGCGATCTTTCAAGAGATTCAGTTGCATTGATAGCTGATGGGAGCATATTTACAGGTAAAAAGGCAGTTTCAATAAATCTTGTCGATACTCTTGGAAGTTATGATGATGCGCTTGATTATTTACGCAAAATTTCAGGAGCAGGGCCATCAGCAAAAGTTGTTGAGAGACATAAAGGATCTGCTGCATTCAGAGAATGGCTCGTTGAAGAGATTATCAATATTTTTCCTCAGACCTATACCCTCTTTTCAAATTCCAGTTTTCATTACCTTTTTTCACTTTGAAAGATGTTAATAATTCTGTATACGAAATACTGAAATTTATTCCAGTATAGTTTTTTGGTATACAGCAATCGATTATTAAAAACAATACTACTGTCATTGATTTCATCGATCCCTTTTCAATCCTGGCTTTGTTGTATGGATTATGTGTCAGTTGATCTTAAATTAATGCAAGAAGAGCGTAAGTGAATCAATCACAGACATGCCACAATCACTTTTTGCCAATAAGCCAGAAAGCATCTCTAAATGGTGAGCCATGCGCCAAATGAATATGATGTTTTGGTTGGGACTTTATGCATTTTTAATAGTCGCAAGCAAGACCTTTACTGTTCTTAAGAGGTGATAACCGGCCGGTCGGCAATACAAATTTGGTTAATAATGGCGATTTTTTGAAAAAAAAGAACAAATTACTGGCGCAAATGTGATGTCAGGAAGCATATTAAAGGACAACTGATTTATTTGAGTTAATGAGATTTTAAATTTCAAAGTATTGCATCTCTTTTCTGTAAGGAGGAATCATGAGTATTCAAAGTCTGGTTGATGAAGTTGAAATTTTTAAACAAGAGTACGAAAAATTTGAACGTGGTAACAAATCTGCTGGAACCAGAGCCAGAAAAAGTCTTCAAACCATAAAGAAAATTGCTCAGGATCTGCGGGTAGAGATTCAGGAATCCAAAAAAACTGAAGCTGAGTAGTTCCACATTTTTTTGCTTTATTGAATAAAAAAAGCAGAGGGAATTCTATTCTCTCTGCTTTTTTTTAACAATAAATTGTACTCACAATCGTAATTTATTCCTTGTTAAAAATATCTGCGATTCAGCTTTTATTGACAATAAGCTGTTCAGGATATCATATTTTTAGCCCTGAGCTGATAACAATTCTAAACAATACATATTTGCCTTAACTAAATGGTGGTAATCTATGAGCCTAACAAACAGTACTTTTATGTTAGAGGTAAAAAACCTCAACAAGAAGTTTGGTGATTTCCACGCGGTGAAGAATCTCAACTTTCAGATCCGTAAAGGTGAAATCTTTGGTTTTCTTGGCCCCAATGGTGCGGGAAAAACCACTACCATGAGGATGGTAACCTGTTATATGCCACCCTCATCCGGATCAATACAGGTAGAAGGGTTGGATACTTCGTTTCAAAGTCTTGCAGTACGCAAGAAAATCGGATATCTTGCGGAAAGCAACCCTTTGTACAGCGACATGACAGTGCAGGAGTATTTAAAATTTGTTGGTGAGATAAGAGGTATAAGTGGTTCAAAACTGCAGTCGCGTATTGGGGAAATGTTTTCGGTATGTGGCCTTACGAAGATGGCCTATCGCCAGATTGGAAAACTTTCCAAAGGTTATCGTCAGCGGGTAGGACTTGCACAGGCGATGATACACAACCCGGATCTTCTGATTCTTGACGAACCGATGTCGGGTCTTGATCCTAATCAGATTATAGAAATTAGAAATCTGATAAAGAATCTGGGACGTGAAAAAACTGTTATCTACTGTTCACACATACTTTCAGAGGTAAGTGCGACCTGTGACAGAATCTTGATTATCAATGATGGAGAGATTGTTGCCAGCGGTACTCCTGATGAGTTGACTCAAAAATCCAGTAAAGGTAACCGGTACATGGCCAAAATCAAAGGTGATCGTTCTGATATTGAAAGTAAGGTTTTATCTATTACAGGTGTTTCACGAATCAATATCCTTAAAGTTGATTCGGATTGGGTCAGTGCAGAAATAGATGCATCACAGGATGACATCGGAGAATCTCTTTTCCGTTGCGTTGTAGATAACGGTTGGAGTCTTTCTGAACTTAGGCATGAATCTGCAAGCCTTGAAGATGTATTTACTCAGCTGACAAGGGGTTAATCATGAATAATATCGTTGCGATCTTTAAAAAAGAGTTCAAATCATTTTTTATATCACCGATAGCATATGTATTTATTACCGTTTATCTGGTGGTTACAAATTTTCTGTTCTTTCAAAGTTTTTTTCTTATTAACCAGGCAGATATGAGAGGCTATTTTGGCCTTTTGCCCTGGATTTTTCTGTTGTTCGTACCTGCTGTAACTATGCGCAGTTGGGCAGAAGAAAAAAAGGTAAAAACTCTTGAGCTATTACAAACCTGGCCAGTGAGTGACATGCAGGTTGTATTAGGCAAATTTCTGGCTGCTCTCAGTTTTGTTACAATTGCCATCTTACTTTCATTTACCATTCCTGTTACAATCTCCATACTTGGCTCTCCTGATCCTGGTCCTATCTGGGGTGGATATATTGGAGCAATATTGATGGGCGCAGCCTATCTTGCCATTGGCTTATGGGTTTCTTCATACACAGAAAACCAGATTATTGCATTTATCGTAGGTGTTGTAGTTACATTCCTGATTTTTATTATTGGTAGTCCATTTGTAACTATGGCGGCTCCGTCGTGGATGGTACCTGCTTTAACCTATCTTGGCCTTGGTAATCATTTTGAAAGCATTGAACGGGGAGTTATAGACAGCAGAGATATACTTTATTATATCTCGGTTGTTGGATTTTTTCTTTTTCTCAATATACAATCACTCGGAAGCAGGAAATGGGAATAAACCTATTCTGGAATGGAATTGAAAATGGAAGCAAAAAAAATTAAAAATCGTACAGAGCTTATAATTTACATTCTGGCGGTCCTGGGACTGGTGGGAGTTGTGAATTACCTGGGGACCCGCTGGTTCAAACGGATCGATATGACTGAAGGCAAAGAATACAGTATTTCTAATGCGACGAAAAAGGTACTTAAAGGACTTGATGATATTATTACAGTCAAGGTGTACTTTTCAAAAGATCTGCCGCCTCATATCAGAAAAACTGTAACAGACGTAAAGGATGTACTATCAGAATACCGGGCATACGGCGGGAAAAAACTTCAAATATCCTGGGAAGATCCCTCAACAGATGAAGATGCTAAAGAGATGGCACGTTCTCTTGGTATTCCGGAAGTTCAGATGCAGACAATAGAAAAGGATAAGGCACAGGTAGTTAACGGGTTTCTTGGAATAGCCATACTTTTTGAAGACAAGAAAGAAACTATTCCGGTTGTTCAGAATCTGCAGAATCTGGAATATGATCTTACCATGGCTATTATGAAGGCTTCCCGAAAAACCACACCCAAAGTTGGTATTGTCAAAATAGATACAGTACCACCGATTCCACCACAAATGCGTATGCAGATGCAAAACCTGCCGGAAACAACAGAAGATATGTTCAAAAACTTATACGAGAATCTTCGTATGAATTATGAGGTATCTACTGTTGATATATCGAAAGGAACTCCTATTGACAGTACAATAAAGACACTTATTGTTCCAGGACTGGATAATATTACAGAGCAGGGTGCATTTGAAATCGACCAGTATTTCATGCGTGGTGGCAATTTAATTGTTCTTGCAGACGCTGTAAAGGTTGATTTTCAATACGGACTGAATGCAAAGCCCCTGGATTCCAAAGTTCTTGAAATGCTTGAACATTATGGTGTAAGAGTTGAAAAAGACATGATCCTTGATGCTTCATGCGGCCAGGTCGCAGTACCTCAGAAATATGGCCCGTTTCAAATGAATGTACCTGTCCCCTACCCATTTTTTGTCAGAATAGGACAGGACGGTTTTAATAGTAACAATCCAGCGGTTTCAGCTCTCAGTGGAGCAATTTTCCCCTGGGTCCATTCTTTGACATTTCTTGTTGATACATCCGAAAATGCTGTATCAGATACGGATAATGGATCAGTTATAGCAACCCCCCTGGTTCATTCAAGTCAGAAAAGCTGGCTTATAAGTGACCAATTTAATCTCAATCCACAACAAAAGTGGGCTCCACCTGAAGAAAGCGACCTTAAACAGTATACCGTGGCAGCACATCTTACAGGTAAATTCAACAGTTTTTACAAAGAAAAAGGTGCACCTTCAAAGGCATCTGAGAATGATACAATAAGCCAGATAAATCTCCAGGCGAAAGCTGATGATTCAGATATTATAGCTGAAACCAGCAATGGACACCTTGTAGTTTTTGGTGATGCAGATTTTGCTGGTGGTCAAAATGCAACACAGGAGAATGTCATGATGCTTGTAAACACTGTTGACTGGCTTACTCTTGACGACAATCTGATTTCGATTCGTACCCGGGCAATTAAGGACCGCACAATTGAAACAGATCTTTTAAAGGAAGGTTCCTCAAAACCGAATATTATCCGTCTGGTCAATATTGCGGTAATGCCATTACTTGTAATAATTATCGGATTTGTGATTTTCTTGAAACGCAGAGAACCTGTTACTGTTACACCTGCAACTAAAACGGAGGACAAAAGCAAATGAACGGGAAAAAACTCCTCTATATTGTTTGTGCATTGATAATATCGATTCTCGCGATTGTTATCGGAAATAAATTAAGCAACAAAGCCCCTTCAGAAAGCGAAAAACGTTTTTTTCCTGAACTGACAGAAAATACAATCTCTTCTGTTCAAATTGTAGATAACAACGATTCTATACGACTCAAACGAAAAGGTGATATCTGGTTTGTCATGCAGGGAAAAGATGTTAAAAGCAGTGATGAAACACTTGAGCCTGTTATTTCAAAAGAATCTTCTGATTCCGTGGCTGGTTCAGATATTGGTTCTTCCATAAAAGAGTATCCGGCAGACAGTGCATCAGTCAGAACTCTGCTCGAAAAGATCGTAAACATGAAAAAAGATGAACTTATTTCAACCAACCCTGAAAAACAGACAATCTTTGAAGTTGACAGTTCCAGCGGTATTCTTGTTGAAGTGCAGGATAATTCAAGAAAATCCCATGGACAGTTCCGGATTGGAAAAAGCGGTCCTAACTGGAACAGCAACTATGTTCGTTTGATTGGATCTAATTCGGTCTATATGGTCAGTGGTTCAATTAAGCACTCATTTTTTACGGATTTAAAACGCTGGCGGGACAAATCAATTATAAAATTTGAAAAAAGTGGTGCCAAAGGCATCTCTATCGCCAAAAAAGATGCTGCTCCTGTAATACTCGAAAAATCTGATACCATATGGAATATGGCTGCTCCGGAACAGCATCCTGCAAAAAAGGAAAAGGTTGAAGAAATCATCAATTCTCTCTTTAATTTGAAAGCAACAGATTTCGAGAATGATACGATTTCCGATACTGATGCCGGTTTTAATAATCCAGAGTATGTGGTTGTAGTATCACTAAACAGCGGGTCCAAAAAAGTCATTGTTGGAAACAAAACTGATTCCAACAAATACCGGGTAAAAACGGAAGACAAGAAAACTGTATTCCTTGTTAATGAAAGTGTAATCAACAAGTTTGACGTTGATCTACAGGACCTTAAAGCAGAAAAAATTGAGGACTCTGATACAACAAAATCCGACAGTTAAAATCAATAATCAGCCAGCAATGATAGAAATGCAAGCCTGTACTTCCTTTTAAAGTACAGGCCTTTTTGTTTTTTTCGGGCAATCATTTCGGTGACATTACACGGTTTCAAAAAGGTTATTACGCTACTCATATCGCATGCACAAAAATTACTTATTCCAGCAAAAGGCGGGAAATGAATCAAAAAAGAGTGATCCGATTCAGTAAAATTTATATTTTAATATTATAATCAGACCATGTCATATAACCATTTAATTTAAAATATATTATTATGAACCATTATTTTGATAACGCAGCTACATCTTTTCCAAAACCCAAAGAGGTTTCCCTGTATATGTCGGATTATATTGACAAGCAGGGTGGAACATACGGCCGCAGTGCCTATCCGAGGGTTTTTGAAGCATCTGCCAATGTTGAATCACTCCGTGAGAAGCTGGCGTCATTTTTGGGCACAAAAAATTCCAGCCAGATATTTTTCACATTCAATGCCACAGTTGGACTTAACACACTTCTTTTCGGAATGGATCTTCATGATTGTCATATATTGACATCTCCTCTTGAACATAATGCAACCATGCGTCCTCTGTCAAAACTTGCAAAAGAAAAAAATATTACTTTTGATTATTTGCCACATGGAAGTGATGGTAAAATAGATGCTTCAAAAATTGATTCGGTTTTAAAATCTTCGACCCGATTAATAATAATTAATCATCAAAGTAATATTAACGGAGTCATACAGCCGGTTCAAAAAATTAAAGCTGCATCTGGTAGGATACCTGTTCTTCTGGACCTGGCTCAATCTGCCGGCCATTGCGATATTGAACTGGATAACTGGGATATTGATTTTGCTGCATTTACCGGGCATAAAGGATTATTGGGACCTACAGGAACTGGGGGTATATACATAAAAGATCCCGACAAAATTGAACCGTTAATCTATGGGGGTACCGGAAGTAATTCAGATAGTTTTGAAATGCCTTCTTTCATACCGGACAAGTATGAAGCTGGTACACCCAACGTAGCTGGATTGACAGGTTTACTTGGAGCATTGGAAAACCGGCCGGTTCCCTTACACACGCATGAAGATTTCATTGAGCTCCTTGACAATATTTCATCAATACCGCAATTAACCATTTTCAAAGCAAAAAACAGTAACAATCAGGGACCGGTATTCTCAATTAATCATTGTGATTACAGTTGCAGTGAAATGGCACAGATTCTTTACGATAAATACATGATAGAAACCAGATCCGGTCTTCACTGCGCTCCGCTTGCACACAAAACTCTTGGTACATTTCCATCAGGAACAGTTCGTTTTGCTTTATCTGTTTACCATGCAAAGGATGATTTTGATTACCTTTTAAGTGCACTGAGAAGTTTATGAAACATATTATTTTATTCAAGACAACCCGTGATGCTATCAGGGCACAACGTTTATGTAAAAGGAATGACATATCGTGCAAAGTAATTCCGGTTCCTCGTGACATTTCATCAGAGTGTGGCATGGCACTGGAGATTCATAATAGTGATCTCGATCGGATTACAGAAATAGTTATTAAAAATGGCATAAGTCATGACATATACAATAAATAATATTGTCAACATTCACATACCCGGTTGCCTTGTCATGCCATAATTTGATTACATGCTTATTTACAACAAATGTTTAAATATAGCAGTCAGTATCCTCATCCTTTAATAACTGCAACAGGTGATAACTCTTCAATAGTTTCCACAAGATCACTCTGATTTTTCATCACAACAGAAATATCCTTATAAGCCCCCGGAGCTTCATCAAGATCACGAACATTTCTCAGAGCATGGATTATACCGAGCTTCTCAAGTGTCTGTTTCTGGTCTTTGAGATCAAGTTCTCTTTGAGCCTGCTTTCTACCCAGTTTCCGTCCTGCACCATGAGAACAGGACATAAAAGACTGTGGATTGCCTTTTCCTTTTACAATGTAACTTCTTGTCCCCTGGGATCCCGGAATCAGACCAATCTGTCCTTCTCTGGCTGATATTGCACCCTTGCGATGAACTATTACTTCCCTCCCATAGTGTTTCTCTATAGCAGCATAATTATGATGAATGTCGACAGGTTTATCAAAAGTTATTTCAGGTATATGAGCTGAAAAGGCTTTTTTTACAGATTCGATAATTCTGAAACGATTTTCACGGGCAAATTGCATGGCAAAATTCATTGCATCAAGATACATTCCGGCTTCTATTCTGTCTGCGGGAAGAAAAGACAGATCTTTGTCGGGAATCTTTGAATGCCATTTACAGCACATTTCAACTGCTTTTTTATGGAAATCATGTGCTATTTTCAGACCAAAATTTCGCGATCCGGAGTGAACCATTATCCAGATGATCCCTTCCGTTCCTTTCTGAATCTCAATAAAATGGTTTCCACTACCAAGAGTACCAAGCTGGTAATGTGCACTGTGCAATTCCTGCTGAATTACAGGTAAATCCGGTGCATCATTAAAACCTTTCCAGATCATTTTCTCTTTGTGGTGTTTAAAACCGACAGGAACAGATTTACGGATACTTCCGAGTATTTTTTTTAGCAGTTCATATTCAATACCCCGCAGTGATGTTTTTACAGCACACATACCACAACCGATATCAACACCGACAGCATTTGGTATTATGGTATCTTTTGTTGCCAGGACGGCACCGATTGGCATACCAAACCCCTGATGAGCATCGGGCATAATTGCAATCCATTTAAACGCGAAAGGAAGATTGGCAAGATTTTTAGCCTGCGTTAGTGCACCTTCATCAATATCATCCAGCCACAGTTTAATCTGGATCTTTTCTGTTGAAATCACTTTTATCATAGTAAACGTACTACTGTTCAAACCTGTTTTCGTTAATCAAAACTGATCTTTTTTCCTTTCAGATTAAATAAAATTTACTGTATTTTGTAATATTGTACAAGTAACATTTCGTAAGATCATCTCTGATCGGCAACAGTAACCAATTCATAACTTTGGCATAATGTGCCTTTATGTTATTTTTATTTGATGAGCAAACAATCTGAAACAATCTGTTTTCTGCTGAATTACGATTACCGGGACATAAAAAATCATTTCCAGATTATTCTGTATGCGATTACGAACAATCACACACCTATACAAATAATAATTGACAAATTTCAGCCGCTTTTTTTCATTCCCAGACATACACCGCCAGATCTTGTCAGGAGTGCAGTTTCCAGAAAACAGCTTCCTCTTAAATCGATGAATGGAACAGATGTCGATTGTCTGTATTTCAGGACATATTCATCCATGCAGGAATGTGCAAGACAACTGCGCAATGCAAACAGGATAGTTTATGAATCTGATATTCATCCGGTTGAAAGATATCTGATGGAAAGGTATGTAAAAGGCGGTTTCAGGGTAACTGGTAACGCGGTACAAAAGAATGGGAAACCGTTGTTTTATGATCCCCAGATACGCGGCTGTGAAATGACCCCTTCGTTTTCTATTATTTCACTGGATATCGAAACGAATGCTTCAAATGGACATCTGTACAGCGTAGCATTTTGTGGCGAAAAAAATCAGGTCTTTATAACAGGAAACGAACCAGACAAACCTGGAATAAGTTTTTGTAGAAATGAATCGGAACTTCTTTCCCGGTCACTTGAATATATTCGTATTGCAGATCCGGATATACTGATAGGCTGGAATGTTGTAGAGTTTGACCTTAAAATGGTTCAACTTCGTTGTGAAGCTCTTTGTGTTCCTTTTGATATCGGTCGTGAAAAAGGAGCACGCATAATTGTAACACGTAATAACAAGACGATCTGCCGTATTCCGGGGCGTCTTGTCATGGATGTACCCCTTATGCTCAGGGCTTACTACAAAACATTCGAAGAATATTCGCTGAACTTTGTAGCATCTTCCATGCTTAATGAAACCAAAGAGATCGAATTGACCGGTAAAGAAAAAATTGAAGAAATCAATCGTCTGTTTGAGCATGATAAATTATCATTGGCTTCATATAACCTCAAAGACGCTGTTCTGACAAAACAGATTTTTGAAAAAGCTGGTATTCTCCCCAATGCGATTGAGAGATCGCGCAGATCAGGGCATCTTTTAGACAGAGCGGGTGGCAGTATTGCAGCTTTTGACTATCTTTATCTGCCACAACTCCACAGAGCAGGATATGTAGCACCGGATATTATTGATGTTGCAGATTACTCAGAGCCGCTTCCTGGCGGATTTGTTCTGGAACCAACTCCTGGAATATATGAAAATGTGCTTGTTCTTGATTTCAGAAGTTTGTATCCTTCTTTAATTCTTACATTCATGATTGACCCTTATGGGTATATATCTCCATCGAAAAACCGTATTAAAGGTCCTTGTGGCCCTTCATTTGCCGCAGATACCGGTATTCTTCCCGGAATTATCGGTGAGCTTATGGAAGCGCGTGCAGCTGCAAAGAGGGATAACAATCCTTATCTTTCACAGGCAATAAAGATTCTGATGAACAGTTTTTATGGTGTTCTGGGAGCAAGGGGATGCCGTTTTTTTTCTTCAGTACTTGCAAAAACGATCACATCAACCGGTCAGTTTATTTTAAAGAAAACGATCGGGTATATTACATCTTCGACCCCCTACAATGTAATCTACGGTGATACAGATTCTCTTTTTGTGCTGCTTGGCCCCGGCATGGAACAAAGGGCGTCTGCTATTGGAAATGAGATTGCAGACAAAGTTACGAATTGGTTGAAATCATGGTTGAAAGATCAATATGATGTTAATTCTGCACTGCTTCTTCAATTTGAGAACCATTTTCGCCACTTCCTTATGCCATCAGTACGTGGTACAACCACGGGGAGCAAAAAGCATTACTGTGGAAGTATCGTTGACGGTACAGATATCCGGCTATACTTCAAGGGTATGGAATCAGCACGAAGTGACTGGACCGATCTGGCCAAGGAAGTTCAGTATGAATTGATAATGCGCGTTTTTACAGGTAAAGCAGTTGATAATTATTTGACAGATATCGTAAAGCGTGTCAAAAACGGTAATTGTAACGACATGTTAGTTTACAAAAAGCGCCTTCGAAAAGGAATAGATGAGTATACAGTTAATATTCCGCCGCATGTTCAGGCAGCCCGTCTACTCGACAGTCCCCCTCATCTGATCCGTTATGTTATTACTGTTGATGGCCCGCAGCCTGTCGAGAAATTGTCCTCAGCTATTGATTATGAGCATTATATTGAGTCTCAGATCAAACCGGTGGCCGATTCGATACTTGAACTCACATCCCGGAGTTTTGACAACATTATTTCCGGCCAGCAGGATTTATTCACATGATCCACTTAAAAAAGGGTTTTTCAAATATTATTTTATCTTGTTCAGATAAATTAATGTCTTATATGGTTTCAGCCCGTGTTGTACCAGAAAGAGTTTTGAGACCATGTCCAATAATTCTTCAGATCTATTTCATTCAAAAGGAAGGGAGGAGAACCAGATATGAAGACGGTTTGTATTAAGATTGGAGGAGCGACCGTTGATGCCCAGGGGTTGCTTCGGGAACTGGGCCAGAGTATTCATAAGCTTCTGCCCGATTCTAATCCAGTTATTATACACGGAGGTGGAAAAGATATTGCCCGTCATCTGGATCTGCTCAATAAAGAATTTACCTTTGTTGAAGGAATGAGGGTAACAGACAGTGAAATGGTAAAAATTGTTCAGATGGTACTCTCGGGAGATGTAAATAAACGTATTGTAAATGCTCTGCTTCTTGAAGGGGTTGGAGCTGTTGGATTCAGCGGTATTGACGGAAACCTGTTTACCGCATCAAGAATGTTCATGAGAGGACTGGATATCGGGTTTGTCGGCAAAATAGAGCGTGTTAATACTGATCTGATCAAAACGTGCCATAGTAACAAATATGTACCGGTCATCTCTCCAATATCGCGTGATGAATCCGGTTCTATTTATAATGTAAACGCTGATCTGGCTGCAAGTGAACTTGCCATGGCATTAAAAGCAGACGACCTTATTTTTGTATCGGATGTTCCTGGAGTTCTTGTTGATGATAATGTACGCAGAGAAATTCGTACTTCAGAAATAGAAGATCTGATAAAACAGGGTCATATTACCGGTGGCATGATTCCGAAATTACGCAGTGCATCTGAAGCAGTTCAAAAAGGGGTCAAAAGAGTCCATATCTGCGGATGGAAAGACAGTGGAACGCTGCGTAATGAACTTACCACATCAAAATCTAATGGTACAGTTATTTATCAATAAAAAGGATTTGAAAATCTTATGAAAAAAAAAGATTATAATGATCTGTTCGTACCCACTTATAAACGGACAGATGCACCTTTTATAAGTGGAAAAGGTTCATACCTTTTCGATTCAGACAATAAAAAATATCTTGATTTTGGCTCAGGTATAGCTGTAAACGCACTTGGCCATGCTCATCCGGTTCTGAAAAAAACAATAAAGGAACAGGGTGAACTGCTTTTGCATAGTTCGAATCTATATTTTAACAAGCCTCAAATAGATCTTGCAGAAAAGCTGATTAAAAACAGTTTTGCACAAAAGGTCTTTTTCTGTAACAGCGGAACAGAAGCCAATGAAGCAGCTATCAAGTTTGCACGAAAAAAAGCTATCTCCATCTCTGAAGACAAATATCATGTACTCTCTTTTTATGATGGATTTCATGGAAGAACCTACGGAGCATTAAGTGCTACTGCCCAGGAAAAATTTCATCAGGGTTTTCTTCCAATACTTGATGGATTCCATTATGTTAAGTTAAATGACATTGAAGCAACTGAGCAGATTCTTAAAAAGTACTCTTTTGCAGCAGTCTTTATTGAACCTCTTCAGGGCGAAGGTGGAATAAACAGTACAGATACTTCCTTTTTAAAATTTTTAAGAAATTACACTGCCGAAAATTCCATTGCTCTTGTTTTTGATGAGATTCAATGTGGAATGGGGAGAACCGGAACATTGTGGAATTATCAGCAGCATAAAGTCATCCCCGATATGATGACACTGGCAAAACCGCTTGGCGGGGGGCTTCCTCTGGGAGCTGTATTGTGCAAAAAGGAGTTTTCTGATTCTATCACTCCAGGAGATCACGGAACTACATTCGGTGGTAATCCCGTATCCTGTGCCCTTGGTTCCCGGTTGCTTTCAATAATTAAAGAAAAAGCATTTCTTAAAGAAGTCAGACAAAAAGGAAATTACCTGAAAAAAAAGCTTTCTGCTCTTCAGTCGCTTTACCCTGTAATAGAAAGCATCCGGGGCAGCGGTTTACTTCTGGGTGTCCGGTTTACTCAGGACCCACAGCCCCTTATTCCATTGTGCAAAGAAAACGGTCTCATATTGATTAAAGCAAACCACAATACGATCCGTTTTATACCTCCGCTTACGGTCAAGCTTAATGAAATCGACAAAGCGGTGTCAATATTCACGAAATCATTAAAACATCTTTACTCATAAGGAATTTGTATGGAAAAAGTTGTTCTGTTATATTCGGGTGGTCTGGATACATCTGTAATGATTCCATGGCTTAAAGAAAACTATAACTGTGAAGTTATAGCGTTGTGTGCAGATCTGGGTCAGAAAGAAGAACTCACAGGTCTTGAAGAAAAGGCACTGAAAACCGGTGCATCAAAACTTTACATAGAGAATCTCACATCGGAATTCATTACTGATTATATTTATCCTACTCTTAAAGCAGGTGCGGTATATGAAGGCAGATATCTTCTTGGTACAAGCTTTGCCCGTCCACTCATAGCAAAACGGGCAGTAGAGATTGCACAGAAAGAGGGTGCAACAGCAATAGCGCATGGTGCTACAGGAAAAGGCAACGATCAGGTACGATTTGAATTGTCGATTATGGCACTCGACCCGACACTAAAAATTATCTCACCGTGGAAAGATCCGCTCTGGACTCTTCACTCAAGAGAAGACTGTATCGCTTATGCTGAAGCACATTCAATTCCGATCAGCCAGTCGAAAAAAAGAATCTATTCTGAAGACAGAAATATCTGGCATATCAGTCATGAAGGGGGCGTTCTGGAGGACCCTTCAAATGAGGCTCCTGATGACATATTTACAATCTCCAATACACTTGAAAAGGCACCCGATTCTGCTGAATATATAGAGATTACATTTGAAAAAGGTGTTCCGGTTTCACTTAACGGAAAAAACCTGAGTCCGGTTGATTTTCTTGATGAACTCAACCGCATTGGAGGCATTCACGCAATTGGTCAAACCGACATGGTTGAAAACCGTCTGGTTGGTATCAAATCCAGAGGTGTTTATGAGACTCCGGGTGGCACTATTCTTTATGCAGCACATAAACTCCTCGAAGAGCTTGTGCTTGACAGAGACACTACCCGTTTCAAGGAGACGCTTGCTATCCGGTATGCCGAACTTGTATACAACGGTCAATGGTTTTGCCCTTTGAGAGAAGCGATTGATGCATTTGTTGATGTTACCCAGAAAAATGTAACCGGCTCAGTCAGACTTAAATTATACAAGGGAAATATTGTTCCTGCCGGTACCAAAGCATCAAAATCGTTATATCTTGAAGACCTTGCATCATTTTCCGACACAGATCTTTACGACCAGAAGGATGCCAGCGGATTTATAAAACTGTTTGGTCTTCCAATGAAAGTAAACGGGCTTGTTGAAAAACATTCCAGCCGGAAAAGTTGATTTTGACTGAAAAAATCGATGCGATAATTGTTGCCGCGGGTTCAGGAACACGCCTTGGTTTTTCAATGCCCAAGGCATTTGTTCCTCTTCATGGCAAACCGATTCTGTTATGGTCTCTCAAACAGTTCCTTTCTTTTGCTTTAGTCGACAAGGTAATTCTTGTTGTACCGGAAGATCTGATTGACAAAACCCGCAAACAGTTCGATGACAATCGAATCACTGTTATCAGAGGTGGCGATTACAGATGGGTTTCTGTGTATAATGGAGTATGCCAGTCAAAAGCTCAATGGATTCTTGTTCATGATGCAGCTCGTCCTTTTGTGAACCACACTATCATTGATGACCTGGTTAAAAAACGATCTGAATTTGATTGTGTTATTACAGTAACACCTGAAGTCGACACAATAAAAGAGTTCAAAGCAGACAGAGCCGGAACAACAATCGACAGATCTAAAGTTGTTCGGGTTGGAACACCGCAGCTTTTCAGAAGATCCGTGTTACTGGATGGTTTTAAAGCAGTACCAAAAATGGATAATGTTCCTACAGATGAAGCCATGTTGATGGAGAGAACCGGTATTGAAGTAGGAATTGCCTGGGGAGATCCCCTTAATTTTAAAATAACAACGCCATCAGATTTCAGGATAGCGGAGGCTTTACTTGAAAAAGATAAATCGATGTGCATGGGCCCAGACTGATCCTCTTTATATTGAATATCATGACAATGAATGGGGAGTACCTCTTCATGATGACAAAAAGCTTTTTGAGCTTCTTGTTCTTGAAGGATTTCAGGCTGGATTATCATGGATTACGATCTTGAAAAAACGGAAAAATTTTGCAAAAGCATTTTCACAATGGAACTGGGATATTGTTGCATCGTATGGGTCAGACGACCGGGAACGGTTGATTAATGACCCGGGAATAATAAGAAACCGTCTTAAGATTAATGCAGCCATCAATAATGCAAACCGATTTATTGAAATCAGGAAAGAGTTCGGTAGTTTTGACAAATACATCTGGCGTTTTACTGATTTTAAAACAGTTTATCCCGCTATCCCGCCAAAAGAATGGTCTGATCTTCCTGTACGAACAGCACAATCTGATGCAATGAGCACGGATCTCAAAAAACGGGGGTTTTCTTTCTGCGGAAGTGTTATCTGTTATGCCTACATGCAGGCAATCGGAATGGTAAATGATCATCTGGTAGACTGCTTTAAATACACTGCCAAAACATGAATAACTGCTAACTCTTGTATTGTTTTTAATCTGAATGAAAAACACGGGGCTAAACTTACTTTTCTGAATTTTTGACTCTCTTTCATCCCTGTCTTGCAAATTCTTTTACATGCTCATACATTCCTGTTCCAGAATCTAAAATCTATACAGGTATATACCAGCTCCTTTATTTGGCGTTATTCAGACATCAATGTACCTTCCCTCCACAGTCACTTCATACTGTTTTGTTAAATTATCCTAGTGGGGTATCCACTTAAATACACCTAAATTATATTTAGGTTATGGACAAAAGAAGCGAGTTACCTGTGGGTGGAGTTGATTATCCCCGTACATTGCAAGAATTCGACGAATGGTTTTCGACCGAAA